>DUUE01000365.1 GCA_012841735.1 Bacillota bacterium
CAAAAAAAAGTTCACCGACTGCCTGCTGATGGGCGAGGCTGGGGGAAGGTTCCTTTACCAGCTCCCCGTCAAGAATTTCATGGCGCCAGCCTTCTTCCTCCGGCAATGCCAGGTAATCCTGATAGGTGTATTTTTTTCTGTTGCCGTATGCAGATCCTGTTTCCTTTACTTCAGGCTGCGACAAGGCTTTGACCACCTCGTCAAGGTTGTAGCGGTATTGCCTGTTGCCCAGTTCAATATAGGGAATTTTCTTCTCCCTGGTATAGCGCCAGACTGTATCAACAGCAAGGTTTAAAGCGGCGGCCAGGGCGTGGGCGGTAATCAATTCCTTCTCCCAGGGCATATAACCACCTCCGCCTTGATTGTAATGCTTGCAGCAAACTCATGTCAAGCAGTATTAACTGATAACAACTGTCTATTAAAATATTCTGGGCAAAAGCTGCTCCAAGCAGACTTTTTTAGGCAACCTGCGCTGTGAATGCCCTTTCTCTTAACAAAAAAGGGATTAAGAGGCAATGGCTAGAATATTAGCGTAACAATTATTACTGTTGGAGGTAGACGCCATGCCGTTTCACATTGTCAATAATGACATTACAAAAATGCAGGTGGATGCCATTGTTAATGCCGCCAACACATCGCTGAAGATGGGCGGGGGAGTGTGCGGTGCCATTTTCAGAGCTGCCGGTGCGGAGCAGCTGCAGGCTGCGTGTGATGCCATTGGCGGCTGCCGGACCGGCCAGGCAGTAATAACCCCGGGTTACAAACTGCCGGCCAAATACGTCATCCATACACCGGGACCGGTCTGGCAGGGCGGCGATAAAGGGGAGGAGCAGCTCCTGCGCAGCTGCTATCTTTCTTCCCTGGAGCTTGCCAAACAGCACGGCTGCAAATCGGTAGCCTTCCCGCTCATCTCCGCGGGCATCTACGGTTACCCGAAAGAGCAGGCAATGAAAGTGGCAACCACCGCCATCGGGGACTTCCTGCGTGACAACGACGACGGGATGGATGTTTATCTTGTTTTGTTCGGCTAACCGGCGTTGTTTTTACCATGTCCCGGAATTATGGTGTAATCGGGAAAAAATCATGAGGGGATGGCCATCCTCCCGTCTTGCTTGTGTGTCCTTTACAATGCAAGAAATCATGAACAGTATCCCTTACCTGCCGAATATCTAAATTAGTTTTCTACACAAAGCATTGAGTTTAACCAAATCTTCTCCGGCGACGGCACACAGCTCCCCGACGGGGCTGAATTTTACTTCCAGTAAGCCCAGGTTCTGCTGCAGGCGAAAAATAGAAGTATTGCAGGGATAACTGACTTTTTTGAACAGACCCGATTTAAAGAACCGGTTTAAAAGGAGGGAATTGCTCATGGATTTGAGTTTTCGCGCGCTTATGGAAAGGTATCTTCAGAGGTGCCAGCCGGATGTAAAGAACCCTTCTATTCAAAAATTTATAGGTAAACTGGATGAACAGATTGAACAAGTCCAAACGAGGAAAGAACTGTCTGAAAAAATTAGCTACGCGATCGATCATGTTCTTATCTCTTACCGTAGGGATAAAGGGAAACTGGTGCGCTTTATTTCTGGCTTTCGCCGCTTTTTACAGCAAAAGGAAAACATCATAATTGAGGCATCAGTTTTTTCAGCAGAGATTATAGATGATCCGGCTGAAAGGAGAATTCGCATTGCCTGTTTTTTACACGAACCCAAAGAGATGAAAGAAATAGTATCGCATTTTTTTGCCAGTGACAGGACAATCAGAAAAGATTTGGCTGCCTTACGCGACGGGATTACTTTCATGGGCCAAAAAATACAAATTGAAAAGGTACGGGAAGGGAGAAAGATCCGATACAAATCCACACTGCATCCTGTTTTCCTCCCCCTAAATTTAACAGAAGTTTATGTCTTAACAGTAGGTTTATTGAATGCGATTCCTGCAAGCCATCCTTTTTATATACATTATCAGTACCTGGCTAACTTTATTTACAGCCAGTTGTCCGATTACGGAAAACAAATTATATCTAATGCTGCAGAAGCACAGGACACCGCTTACTTATTCCCGGACGATTTCAAAATTGTAAGAGGTTACCGTGATGAGCTTACACTGATAGAGCGGCGGGAAGGCGCGCTTGCTTATATGTTAAAACGGATGGAGGAATGTGACATCACCTATGTTGAAAACGGAAACAACAAAAAAATCCGTGGCAGAATACGGATTTCAGGCAGAAACGCCGAGTATATTGCAGTAAAGACAAAAAATAAGACAGTAGAAATAGAATATGCAAAAATAATTAGCATTGTCCCGGTCGAGTACCGTTAAAATGGAAACTGAGTTGCCGTTTTTCCCATGCTTGGTGCCTTATAATAAGGGCACCAAGTCTTAAATGGGGAGGAATTAACATGAAGAAAATATTTGTATACGGTACTCTGATGAAAGGGTTAAGTAACCATTACCTGTTACAGGAAGCAAAGTTCATTTGTCCTGCCACACTTAATGGGTATGGCCTCTATTGCGTAACGCCGGATTTTCCGGGAATTGTTCCCATGCACGGTGCTGCTGTTCGTGGGGAAGTTTATGAGGTGAACAATAAAACACTGGAACATCTTGATGCCCTGGAAGCTGAAGGAGCGCTGTATGTACGCCAGAAAGCAGAATGTACTCTGGGAGACGGCACATTAATACAAGCTTATGTTTATGTCTGGCGCGGCAAAACCAGTAAAAATGATTTTGTTCCGTACGATTTTACCCCCTGGCATCCAGGTGTGCTGAATGAGGTGGAAACGGGTATAGGTAAAAACTTTTTTTACTTCTTTGCTTATGGGCGTTATTGCAATGTACGTGAAGTAAAAAAGTTATTTAGCAACTCCGGTGTAGCTGCAGATCCGGATATAATAGGAGTAGGAGTTTATCGTAACCATAAACTTGCTTTTACGAGAAAGAAAAACAATGGTTACGGCGCCTTGGATTTGATTCCGGCAGACGGCGATTACGTACTTGGCACGATTTACCGTATACCCCTAGACTTATTGCCGGTTTTCAACAAAAAAGAGGGGCATCCACATTGTTATACCCGCAAGGCTATCCGTGTAATTTGCGGGGGGAAACCAATGATGGTGCAGGCATACCTGGTGGTAGATAAGCATTTGGAAGAAGTTGCGCCGGACCAAGAGTATTACGGTATTGTTTTACAGGGGATGAAGGACCGTTATCCTGTCTACTTCATAAACAAGTATCTTATCGAGCACTGTAACGATAAGTTTTCTTTTAACAATCCGCTACTGCCAGAACAGCTTTTGTATCATTACAATTTACACAATGAATATCAGGACACTTATTTTTCCGATTTAATCAGACGATTGGCAATCCATCTGGGTGATGACAATGACATTGTTGAAAATATTAAACCAACGCCGGAGATGTTTCGCATCCTGGTGAAACTAACAGACATGTACATAAGGGGAGCGCTCGATTACAGTCATCTTATTCCGAGAGAACTAACCAATCGTTTAGCAGCAGAATTTGAACGGCTTACAGGTTTGTTTATGAGGAGAGTACCAAATCACTGAAAAAATTAACGGGCTGCCGGCATGTGAGAATACCCGGCAGCCCGCATCCCTGGTGCTAATATTAATGGGGAGATGGAGTGATAGTTAATGGCTGATGTTATTATTAAAGAATGCCGGGAATATGATACGGAAGTCATTAAGGCGCAAATTAATGCCGGAATGGAGTTGCTTGGCGGCTGGGGGCGCTTTGTTGCCCCGGGGATGAAAGTCCTGCTGAAAGTTAACCTGATTGGCCCAAAAAAACCCGATTCGGCGGCGGTTACGCATGCCGGATTTGTACGGGCGCTGGTGCAGATTCTTAAAAATCTGGGCTGCGAAGTGTGGCTTGGAGACAGTTCGGGGGGTGCTATTGCCGGTATCGCCCCCACTGCCCAGAGTTTTCAGGTTTCCGGCCTGGCCAAGGTGGCTGAGGAAGAGGGGGCCGTGATTAAGAATTTTGACAGGGAAGGTGCTGTTGGGGTTAAATCAGAGAGCGGTTACGTAGAGGGCATGTATTTGGCCAAACCCATGTTTGAGGCTGATTTTGTTATTAATGTGCCAAAGCTGAAGACACATTCGGCCACCTTGTTTACCGGCGCCGTGAAGAACCTGTTTGGCTGTATCCCGGGCCTGAAAAAGGCCGGCTACCACCGTTTGGCGCCGGATCCCAGGGACCTGGGTACTGTGCTTTATGATATTCACCGGGCTGTAAAAGCCGGCCTGCATATCATGGACGGCATTGTTGCCATGCAGGGGGAAGGACCGACGGCAGGCCAGGTGTATCCGGCCGGGAAAATACTTATCAGTACCGACCCGCTGGCACTGGATACAGTGGCTGCAGCCATGCTGGGCATGGACATTGCTGGGATACCCATGCTGCTGACTGTGAAAGAGCGGGGGCTGGGAACAGCAGATATGGACAAGATCAGGATTGCGGGTGATTATGCTTCTCCTCCTGTTCTGCAGGGGTTTAAGCTGCCGAAACGCTACCGCCGCACTGCTATGGGAAACCCTGCCATGGTGGTGAAAGTAATAGATTTTCTGCGGACGCGGCCTTTCATTAACACTAAACTTTGCAAAAACTGCAATATGTGCGTGGAAAGCTGCCCGGTAGAGGCTATTGACCAGGAGACAAAAATAATCAATTACAAAGTATGTATAGAGTGTATGTGCTGTCACGAACTCTGCCTGCACAAAGCGGTAGGCCTGCGCCAGGATAACCGGCTGGCAGCTTTCCTGATGAATCTTTACAATAAGGTCACTGCGGCAAGGGCTGCCAGAGGTTAAGAATTGCAGAACCGTAGTTTTGGGACAAAATGGCTGTTGGAGACGCCCCGGTACTGCTGCTGGTGCGGTAGTGCAGCAAAAGGGGGGCGTCTTTTACTTTTCGGTTAAAGCATGGCCGGCGGTGCAAATAAAAACGGGTTACAGGCGTTGTGCCCGTAACCCGTTGGTGATGAAGCTGGGAGGCAGTGAAAGGCAGGGTGATCGTGATTTTAAGCTGCTTGTGTGTGTGCTTCTCCTGCATGTTTTTCGGCGTAAAGCAAAGCTTTGCGCCTGCGCTCAGCGTTAATATGGTCGATGATCAGCGCAACGGCGAGCAGCAAGCCCTGTGCAAAGACGTTCCAGTAAGACTGCACGCCTATGACGGTCAGCATATTGTCAAAAACATTAAGCAGCAGCAGGGCGACAAGTGCACCGCCGAGATGCCCGGCTCCGCCCATAAACGAGATGCCACCCAGGATAGAAGCTGAAATAACGCTTAAATCCGGAGCTGCAGAAATAATTGCCGTAGGACTGGCGAGCTTGATCTGTGCCGTCCACAGCAGGCCGCCGAGTGCTGCCAGAATGCTGTTGTTGATAAACAGGATCATGCGAATTTTGTTCGGGTTGAGTCCTGAGAGCCGTGCTGCGGCAGGATTGCCGCCTGCCATGTAGACGCTGCGGCCGAAAGTTGTTTTAGTCAGGACAAACTGGTAGAAAGCCACCAGGACAATGGCGAACAGGAAGGTTGCCGGCAGGATGCCAAAAAGGTTTGCTGTGCCCAGCTTTAGGAAACCCTGACGGGCTACCTGGATGTTGTTGCCCATTGTCATCACGTTGCATAAGCCTCTGTAAATGGAAGCCATGCCAATGGTGGCAATGAATGACGGGAACTTCAGGCCGTTGACAAGCAGGGTGTTGACGAGCCCGAAGACAACAGCCAGGGCAAGGCAGATTAAAAGGGCAACCGGCCATGGCATGGCTGTTTTCTGGCAGAGCCAGGCGAACACCATTGTGCTCAAAGTCGCCTGCCCGGCAACGGAAAGGTCGATATTGCCACTGATGAGGATAAGCCCGATACCGCACATCATCAGGCATTGAATAACAAGGTTATAGAAAATGTTGATCAGGTTGCCGCTTGCCATAAACCCTTTGGTAAACAATGCCGAAAGCGGTTCACCGTCGAGCACTCCACTGCTGATTACCATGGTGATAAGGGTCAGGACAATCAGGATAATGAGCAGAAGCGCGGACTTATCCCGCAGGAAGCGCCTGAAAGCAGATGTTTTTTGCATAACTTCCCCTCCCCGTAGTTATACTGTGTGCGCTTTGCGGGCGCGCCACTGTGAAATAAAGTCCAATGTAAGTGCAGCGAGCAGAAGAACGCCTGTAAAAACGTTTACCCAGAACGGGTTAACGCCGACGACGCCCATGCCAATCTGGAAGGTGTTAAGGATGAGCAGACCAAGAAAAGCACCACCCATGCCACCAACACCGCCGCCGAAGGAG
>DUUE01000401.1 GCA_012841735.1 Bacillota bacterium
ACAAGTTTTTCTTTTTTCTGCAACTGGCTGGTCCTGACGGTTCCCATCAAATACCGCAAGACTGGTAGGGGCAAAAGGCAAAGCAGGTGATTGTTTTATGGATCCTAAACCAAGTGAAAACTATCTCGAAGACGTACAGGATTACAGCCAGGACTTTAACACTACGAGATTATATAAATTGTTGCAACAATTTCAGGAAGTGTTACGGGGAAAAAGCTTCAGGGAAGCCGAGCATGCCAAACGTGTTTCTGTAATTTGCAGAACTATTGCAGAGGCAATGGAACTGCCGGAAGACATGATTGCTGAAATGGAAGTAGTGGGGCTAATTCATGACATCGGGAAAGTATTGGTGCCGGATAAAATACTTAATAAACTTTCCGGATTGACTGTGGAAGAACGCAAAGTAATGAGCCGGCACCCTGAAATTGGTTACAAAATACTTTACTCGTTTATTGAAACAAGAAAATTGGCCCGATATGTCAAGTATCATCATGAACACTATGACGGTAAAGGTTATCCGGCCGGTCTCAGGGGAGAAGAAATCCCCCTGCAGTCAAGAATTCTCACTATAGCAGATGCTTTTGATGCCATGACCAGTGAAAGAGTATACAGAGAGGCGCTGACCAAACAACAGGCGCTTCAAGAGTTGCGATGTAAGGCCGGCACTCAGTTCGATCCGTATATTGTGTCCATATTTCTCAATAAAGTAATTGCCCGGCTCTCGTGATCATAGAGCCTATGGTACTGTTTTCCTGCGAGGAGAGAATTGTATGTCGCAAAACAAAAAAAAGCAAAAAACGGCGGCCGGGGAAGCAAGAGAAATTAATTTTTGCAATTTAAGACTAAAGTTAGTAGTGGGGTGGACCTTGCTTGTAATTTCCATTTTTCTCTGGAACTGGAAGCAGGTTAAGGTAAGTACTGTCAAGGAAGCCATAGTATCTTTGCGAATGACCGCCGAAAGGGATTTGGCTTTCCGTACCTGGGCGGCACGGCATGGCGGTGTTTATGTTCCTGTCAGCCCGGAGTCTCCGCCCAATCCGTATCTTGCCTTTCTGGAAGAACGCGATGTTACAACTACAACTGGACAGAAACTGACTTTATTGAATCCTGCCTACATTATGCGTCAGGTAAATGAAATTGGGGAAGAGCTGACAGGTGTATGCGGTCATCTTACCAGTCTTAATCCGGTTAACCCTGTTAACTCTGCCGATGCCTGGGAAACGGAGGTCTTAAAAGCTTTTGCCCAAAACAGCGAAATAGAAGAAATTACCGCAATTACAGATTACAATGGCCAGGATTCTATACGTTTGATGATCCCCTTTTATACGGAGGAACACTGTCTCAAGTGCCATGGCCACCAGGGATACCAGATAGGCGATGTATACGGCGCTATCAGTGCTGTCACACCGCTTGAACCGTATATGGCAATTATTATATCAAGACAAAAATCCCTTATACCGGGTTATGCTTTGCTTTGGTTGGTTGGTTTTGCGGGACTGTTATGGTTTTTAAAAAGGTTGGAATTTTCTTCAGAGAGCCTGAAAGCAAATCTTTTACGCAACCGTGCAATGGTGCAGGCAATCCCTGATATTATTTTTCATTATGATGAAAATGGATATTACCGGGACGCTGAATTTAAAAATGAATCCAAACTATTCCAGATTATGAAGGATAAAATGCAGAGCGACACTGTTATAGGGCAGAACATTTCCGATGTGCTGCCTGGGGAAATCGTCGCCGTTTTGCTCCCGGCCATAAAAAGGGCTACGGCAACCGGAGAAATGCAGTTGATAGATTATTCTTATTCCTGCAAAAACAAGACATTGCATTTTGAGGAGCGTTTAGTGAAAGAAGGCGATGGTGAGGTTATCTCAATAGTGAGGGATGTTACAGAACAGAAAGAGTTTGAAGCAAATTTATGGTATCAGAGTTTTCATGACAGTTTAACCGGTCTTTATAATCGCAGATTCTTCGAAGCAGAAATGGCAACGCTCGATGTGGCAGAAAACCTCCCCATCTCAATAATCATGGGTGATGTGAACGGCTTAAAACTACTGAATGATGCTTTTGGGCATGCAGCAGGTGATAAGCTTCTGCAAGAGGCGGCACAGATTCTCAGGCGTTCCTGCCGCTCTAACGATATTATTGCGCGCTGGGGAGGTGATGAGTTTGTTATAATCCTGCCGCGCACCAGCAGGGAGACAGCCAAAGAAATAGTGCGAAGAATAAAAGCGCTGGGAGCTCAAACGGAAATAGAATCAGTCAGGCTTTCTATTTCTTTTGGTTATGATACCAAAGAAAATGAGGATGAAGATCTTACCGACGTCCTGATAGCAGCAGAGTCATATATGTATCAGAACAAAATACAGGAAAGTTTGGATGAAGCCTGCAGGTTTGTCCAAAGTGTCTATGATGCCTTTATTAAAAAGTACCCGGTGGAAGACTTGCATGCATGCAAAGTGGCTGAGATAAGTAAAAAGATTGCTTCCACCATAGGATTGTCTGACGCATTAGTTCAGGAAATGGAAATGCTTGGCTTACTGCATGATATAGGCAGAGCTACAATAAATGAAAATATCTTAACCAAAAAAGGCAAGCTTACACAGGATGAATGGAATGCAATAAAGCGTCATCCCGAAATCGGATTCAGAATTCTTAATTCATGTAAAGATACTGCAGAAATTGCTCACTATGTGCTTGCACATCATGAGCGTTATGACGGGACAGGTTATCCGTCGGGATTAAAAGGAGAGGAAATTCCTCTGCAGGCCAGGATTTTGGCTGTGGCCGACGCTTTTGTTGCAATGACAAGCAACCATCCCTTCAGGGAGGCGCAAACAAGAGAGTATGCAATAGCGGAACTACAAAAAAATGCGGGCACGCAGTTTGATCCCCAGATCGTAAAAATCTTTTTAAACCATGTTTTACTGGAATCAGCCGCTTCTTCATAAATGCCTTAACCCGGCCGTTGCCGGCGGCAAGAGAAGTAACGGCCGCTCCATTTAATGAAATTAGGGGAAAGGTGTATTATGCTCATGAAAAAGTTAAGCAGGACAAAGTACCTTAAGCCAAAAGAAAGGGAAAAAATTTTTTCCCTTTTACACGGCTATCTTTCTGGCAACAAACACAAACCCAACGACCCAACCCCGGATGCAATGGATACCAGTTTTTCTTTAAATGCCAAGTGCCCATATTGTGGCTCGCATGAAACTAAGAAAAATGGTACTTATCGCGGTAGGCAAAGATATCTGTGCAAAAATGAACTGTGTGGAAAAAGCTTTAATGAGCGGACAGGAAGCCTTGTTTCGGGGACGCATCACCCTGATAAATGGTTGCAATACCTGCAATATATGGCTGAAAGCCGAAAACTTCACGAAATCGCAGATGCATTGGATATCCATATCACCACGGCCTGCAAATGGCGTCGTAAAATCTTAAATACTCTCCGGGAATTTGAAAAAGAAGGGAGATGGGCACACCGGAGCTTGTGAAGGGTTTCTTGGCTGATGACTGCATGTGAAGAGAGAATCATGTCCTGGGTTAAAAAAGTTTAACGTGGATTCTTATTCGCTCCAGCTGTTTTTACTATACCTGACAAAAAAATTATAATGGGAGGATGGCAAAATGAAGTATAAAAGAAACAGAAATTTAATTGCCATAGTATTGACAATTTACCTGTTTTGCACCTTGAGCCCGGCATTCGCCACAGGAGAAACTTTTACTGATATTGGCGGTCACTGGGCGGAAGCCGCTATCAGCCGGTGGATGAGCAAAAATATTTTAAAAGGGTATCTGGATGGATCGTTTAGACCTGATGCCCCCATCAAACGTGCTGAATTTGCCGCTTTGATTAATAGAATTTTCGGTTTTACCACCCTTTCTCAAACAGATTTTTCCGATGTAAAGGGCAACGAATGGTTCGCGCTTGAAATCAAAAAGGCAGTTGCAGCCGGCTATATGAACGGTTATCCAGAGGGCACTTTCAGACCCGAAGCTAACATTTCCAGGCAGGAAGCGGCAGTAGTACTTGCCAGGGTACTTGGCCTTGATTACACCGATGAAAGCTTTAATTTCTCCGATTTTCACAGCATTCCCGACTGGAGCCGCCGGGCTGTTGTCGCAGTTGCCAAAATAGGCCTGATTACCGGCTATCCGGATGGCAGTTTCAGGCCGACAGCCGACATTTCACGCGCAGAAACTGCAACCATCCTGGACCGTTATGTGGCTGAGATTTTCCTGGAAGAAGGGACATACGGCAATGCCGCCGGGCAGACGGTAATTCCCGGCAACGCCATTATCCAGGCAGAAAATGTTGAACTTAACAACTTCCACATTAAAGGAGACTTGTACATTGCCGAAAGTGTCGGAGAGGGGACGGTAACTCTCGACGGAGTAATTATTGACGGTGAACTTATTGTTAAAGGCGGCGGCGCCAACAGTGTCATTCTGAAAAATACAAAAGCCCTTGCTCTCTATGTCGACAAGGAGGGCGTCAGGATTGTTGTCCAGGACGGCACTGAAATTGCTGAAGCTTATATACTGACCTCTTCCCTGATCGAGCAGGCTGATGAGCAGGGCATCAAGTCTCTGTTTATTGAAGAAATATTCGGCGAAGAAGGGGTTGTCCTTTCCGGCAGTTTTGCCAATGTAAGCATTACGTGCGAATCGGGAAAAATTATCCTGGATGGCGGCCATATTAACGAACTGAATATTGAATCATCTGCTGAGAATGTAAACTTCGAAATTGCTTCCGGTGCTTCTGTACAGAACCTGGTCTTAAATGCACCGGCAACAGTCAGCGGTACAGGAAGCATTGGGACCGCACAGGTAAATGCCTCCGGCGCAATCATTGAACAAGAACCCGCCAACACTGTCATTGCCGAAGACGTTACGGCAAACATCGGCGGAAAAGAAGTAACCGGCACCACTCCCACAACACCTCCCCCCGGAGGAGGACAGGTTGCGGTAAGTGCTATTAGTGTGGATGAAGATTTAGTATTAGAAAAAGTCGACAACAGTTACACAATAACAGCCACAGTGATCCCATCGAATGCGACAAATAAAAATTTAACTTGGACTACAAGTGATGAAAGTGTAGCTACTGTAGATAATGGTGTTATAACGGCAGTAGGACCGGGAACAGCAACCATTACAGTAA
>DUUE01000190.1 GCA_012841735.1 Bacillota bacterium
GCAAAGGATGAAAGTATCGGCAGCAGGATGATTAACGCCCGTGCAGAAACAGTTAGTGAGAAAAGAAGCTTTTCCCGCAGTTTCAGGGAGAGGCGTTGCCTTGTGCCGGCAGACGGTTTTTATGAATGGGAAAAAAGCGGTAAGGGGAAGAAGCAACCCTACCGCTTTACCCTGAAGACGGGTGAAGTTTTTGCCATGGCGGGACTCTGGGATGTGTGGCAGACAGCGTCAGGCCAAAAGTTATATACTTTTGCCATTATTACCACTACCGCCAACAGCCTGGTGGCGGCGGTGCATCACAGAATGCCGGTACTTTTGCCCAAAGGGGCGGAAAAAATCTGGCTTGCGGCAGATGAAGGGGATCTGCAGGCACTACAGTCGCTGCTTGCGCCATACCCGGCGGAGGAAATGGCTGTTGCCGCCGTCAGCCCCCTGGTTAACAACCCGCAGCATGACAGCCCCGGGGTATTGGTACCGTGAAAAAAACGCTTAACCGGCAAAGTGACGGCTTCGCTTGCCGGCATTTTTCAGTTCCGCCAACTGCTCTGCAAAATATTCAATTATTTCCCGCCGGCGAATGATGCCGATGAAGACTCCGTGATCGTCAACAACGGGGACAAAATTTTGGGTAACAGCCAGGGACAGCAGGCTGTCAATGGTGGCTTCAATCCGTACCGGGGCGTTTTCCACACGCCGGGGAATCTCGGCTACCGGGATTTTATCAGTATCGGCAAAAGACAAACCCGGTGTGTTTTTCATTTTCCACAGCAGATCGCCTTCTGTCAGCGTACCGGCATATTTGCCGTCCCCGTCAATAAGGGGAACGGCGGCATAACGGTGATATTCCATGCGTTCAATGGCCTGACGCATCGTACAGGTTATGGGGAGACACACAACTTCTTTCTTGGGTATCAGGAAAAAAGCAATATTAATGGTAATAACCCCTTTCTAGAGCAGTGCTCGCCGCCGGCAGCCAGGGAATGCTTGCCGGTGTTGGCCCTACTATCATTATACATTCCCCGTGCCGCTTTTTTTACCTGCTGTTAAATTATTAACAAAATTTGAATTTTACCTGCTGTTTTGGTGACATAAACCCCAAAAATACCACATGAAAGTAAAATATTTCTTTGCAGATGCAGCAGGGATAATATTATCTTGGGCGAATAATTTGGTTATCTGTTATTTTAACTGGTCAAACTTTTACCAGAAAAAAATGCAGGCTGCATGGACAAGCACATAGTTGATTGCTTGCGGGCTCTTGCAAGCTGAAGAGCACGCTTTTTCGTGTGTGAACCCGGCACAACATGAGCTTTTGTCTGCTGCTTATAACTACCCGAGGGGGGATACTACTGTATGCTGAAATACATTGTCAAACGGCTCGTGCTGGCCGCAGTTACAGTTTATATTGTAGCCACACTGACTTTTTTCCTCATGTATCTGGTTCCCGGCGGGCCTTTTTTGTCTGAAAAGGCTCCTTCCGCCGCTACGCTGGCGGCGCTGGAGGCCAAATACGGCCTGGACCAGCCGGTAATTGTCCAGTATAAAAACTATATGCTGCGCCTGCTGCAGGGCGATTTGGGCACATCGCTGAAACAGCGGGGTAAAGAGATTAATGATATTATTTTCACCCGGCTGCCCGCTTCAGCCAAGATCGGCAGCCTGGCCGTGGTGGTGGCGCTTGTCTGCGGGGTTGTGTTCGGCTCTGTAGCCGCCCTGAACCGGGGCAAAACACTGGATAATATTATTGTATTTTTCTCCACCTGCGGTATTGCCGTACCCGGTTTTGTAGTTTGTACCGTATTGATGTTTTTACTGGGAGAAAAGTTGCGCCTTTTGCCCACATTCGGTTTAAACACGCCGGGCAGCTACATTATGCCCGTGCTTGCACTTGCCTTTTATCCCATGTCATATATCTCCCGTCTTATGCGTTCCTGTATGCTGGATGTCCTGGGACAGGATTATATGCGGACTGCCAAAGCCAAGGGTCTTTCACAGACAAAAGCTTTGTTTAAGCATGCACTGCGCAACGCCATTCTGCCCGTTGTCACATATCTTGGGCCCATGCTTGCCTATGCACTGACAGGCAGCTTTGTGGTGGAAACGATTTTAACCATTCCCGGCCTTGGTGCTTCCTTCGTTACCTCCATTACTGCGCGGGACTATCCTCTCATTATGGGCACAACTATTTTTCTTGCCTTTTTAATTGTGACAATGAATGTTGTGGTTGATATTGTTTATAAATTGGTTGATCCCAGGATCAACTTGCGATAGGCGGTGGGAAGCGGTATGAACCAGAAAGATGCAATCCAGGAAGTAAAGCAAAACGGCAACAATTTCCCTTTATCCTTTCACCTGAAAGCGGAGGATTTTCTTCCTGCCAGTGCAGATGAAAAGCATGAACTGGAGACAATGCGGGAAAGCGTCAGCTTCTGGCGTGACGGCATCCGGCGGTTTCGCAAAAACAGGCTGGGGATTGCGAGCCTTGCTGTAGTCCTTTTTATGATCTTTTTTGCCTTCGTTTTACCCGGCTTTTATCCTTATAATTATTACGAACAGCTCCGCGGCTCGGAATCGCTGGCCCCCTTTGCCTATTCCGAAACCGAACAGGCCGTGATTGACGCAGGGGGCAGAGTTTTCCCCCACATCTTCGGTACAGATACACTGGGCCGTGACATTATGGCCCGTGTGATGATGGGCAGCCGGATTTCTCTGCTTGTCGGTATAGTTGCTTCCGCCATTATTTTGGTCATCGGTTCCGTCTACGGAGCCATCGCCGGTTACTTCGGCGGCTGGGTCGATACGATCATGATGCGGATTGTGGACATAATCTACACCGTTCCGGATATTCTGATCATTATTTTGCTGTCGGTAACGCTGAAGCACCCGCTGATGAAACTGGCTGAAACAGCTAGTTTTGCCTGGATTAATAAAGTCGGCGTGGGCTTAATCAGTATTTTTATCGTCTTTTCCCTCCTTTACTGGGTAGGCATGGCGCGGATTGTCCGCGGCCAGGTGCTGGCGCTGAAAGAACTGGATTTTGTGGCGGCGGCCAAAGCGCTGGGAGCCAATCATACCCGCATTATTCGCAAGCACCTGCTGACCAACTGCATCGGTACACTGATTGTGACTACCACGCTGCAGATACCGGCTTCCATCTTTACCGAAAGCTTCCTCAGCTTTTTGGGCCTGGGGGTTATGGCACCCATGCCTTCGCTGGGGTCCCTGGCGGCAACTGCCCTGGACGGTTTTTATTCATATCCTTACCGCCTGTTTGCCCCCGCCGTAACCATCAGTATTATCATTTTGGCCTTTAACCTGCTGGGAGACGGTCTGCGGGATGCCTTTGACCCGAAATTAAAGGACTAGGAGAATGCATATGAGTAAAAATCTGGTTGAGATAAAAAATCTGAAACTTTCTTTCTTTACACCGGCAGGGGAAGTAAAGGCCCTCAATGATGTCTCCATCAGAATGCAGGAAGGGGATGTCCTGGGGATTGTGGGCGAATCGGGCAGCGGCAAATCTGTTACCGCCTACTCGCTGATGGGCCTGGTGCCTTTCCCGGGACGGATTATTGGCGGTACAATTGAATTCAACGGCCACCGCATCAATGAAATGAGCGAGAAAGAATTGCGCGCCATGCGCGGCAATGAAATCAGCATTATTTTTCAGGACCCCATGACATCTTTAAACCCTGTGTTCACCATCGGCAACCAGATCGAAGAAGTAATTCTGCTGCATACGGACAAAAACAGGCGGGAAGCACGGGAAAGGGCACTGGAACTGCTGCAGCTTGTGGGTATCAACGAGCCGCAGAAAAGGCTGCGGCAATACCCGCATGAATTGTCGGGGGGCATGCGGCAGCGGGTCATGATTGCCATGGCCCTGGCCTGTGAACCCAAACTGCTGATTGCCGATGAACCGACAACAGCCCTTGATGTGACCATTCAGGCACAAATCCTGGAACTGATGATGGACCTGAAGGAAAAAATCGGCATGTCCATTATCCTTATAACACATGACCTGGGCGTGGTTGCCAGCATGTGTGAGAAAATTGTCGTCATGTATGCAGGAAAAATTGTGGAATATGGGACTGCCGACGACATCTTTTACAACCCGAGGCATGAATATACAAAAGGTCTGCTCAAAAGCATACCCAAGTTAAGTGCCACAGAACATGAAAAACTCATTCCCATTGAAGGCACGCCCGTGGATATGCTGATGCCGCCCAAAGGCTGTCCTTTCGCACCCCGCTGTGACAGCTGCATGAAGATCTGCCTCCGGGAGATGCCGCCCTATACCCATCTCAGCGAAAACCATTACAGCGCCTGCTGGCTGCTGCAAAGAGAGGCTTTTGAAAAACTGAAGGGTGGGGTAACACCATGAACAAGCTGGTTGAAGTAAAAAATTTAAAACAATACTTCCCCGCGCCCGGCAGTTCGCTTTTTGGCAAACGCTTTATCAAAGCGGTTGATGATGTATCCTTTTTCATCAGGAAGGGAGAAACCCTGGGGCTGGTGGGAGAGTCGGGCTGCGGCAAGACGACAACGGGCAAGTCAATAATCCGCCTGCATGAACCTACTTCCGGGCAAATCATTTATGACGGCAAAGATATTACCCGTGTCAATATGCTGCCTTACCGGCGGAAAATGCAGATTGTTTTCCAGGATCCTTACGCTTCGCTTGACCCGCGGATGACTGTGGGCGATATAGTGGGGGAAGCCATTGATATTCATAATCTCTATACCAGCAAAGCGGAACGGAAGGAAAAGATTTATCATCTCCTTGAACGTGTTGGCTTGAATTCCGAGCACGCCAACCGCTTTCCCCATGAATTCTCCGGCGGGCAGCGGCAGCGGATCGGCATTGCCCGGGCTCTCGCGGTTGACCCTGAATTTATTGTCTGCGACGAGCCTGTATCTGCCCTGGATGTGTCCATCCAGGCCCAGATTATCAATATGTTTGAAGATCTGCAGAATGACATGGGACTGACATATTTGTTCATTGCCCACGATCTTTCTGTAGTGAAGCATATTTCCGACCGTATCGGCGTCATGTACCTGGGAAAACTGGTGGAGCTGGCCGACAGCTATGAACTTACCTTTCACAGCCTGCATCCCTATACCAAATCCCTGATCTCCGCCATTCCCATTCCGGATCCTAAAATCAACCGTGAACGGAAAAGGATCGTTCTGGAAGGTGATGTTCCCAGCCCGCTGGATCCGCCTTCCGGCTGCCGTTTCCGCACACGGTGCCGTTACGCAACACAGATTTGTGCGGATGAGGAGCCCGCTTTCCGTGAAGTGGCTGACGGCCATTTTGTTGCCTGCCATCATTGTGTGCAGTAAAACAGATATTTGGGCAAAATGCCTGAATATAGATAAAGAATAAAAAGAGGAGGAAGAAACAAGATGAAGAAACTGTCAATCTTACTGGCACTCTTGATGCTGGTAAGCGTCTTGGCGGGTTGCGGCGGCGGTAATGCCAATGTCAACAACAATGACAATGACAACCAAGCCGGCAACCAACCTGGCGGTCAAACTGATGAACCATTTATCCTGAATGTCCATGTAGGCCCCAATCCTGACACCATTGATCCGGCACTGAACTCTGCTGTTGATGGTGCTACGCTGATTATCCATGCTTTTGAAGGGCTTTATACGCTGGATAAAGACGGTGTCCCCCAACCTGCTCAGGCAGAAAAGGTTGAACTCAGTGACGACGAACTGACTTATACCTTTACCCTGCGGGATGGCCTGAAATGGAGCGACGGCACGCCGCTGACAGCAGAAGACTTCGTGTACTCCTGGAACAGGGCAATTGATCCGGAAACTGCCGCGGACTATGCTTACATGTTCGAGTCAATTGAAGGTTACGACGCGGGCAAACTGGCTGTCAAAGCCCTGGACGACAAAACACTGGAAGTTAAACTCATTGCCAAAACACCCTATTTCCTTGAGTTAACCGCTTTCCCCACTTTCTTCCCGGTCCAGAAAAAAGTCATTGATGAACATGGTGAGCAATGGGCACTGGCCCCGGACACCTACATCTCCAACGGGCCGTACAGAATGATTGAATGGGTAGATTCTTCCCACATCCTGTATGAGAAAAACGAGAACTACTGGAATTATGATGCTTTAGGCCCTGATCAGATCAAATTTATCCTCATGTCTGACACAAACGCATCTTTCTCTGCTTTCAAAACTGAACAAATTCTTTTCTCCGACGATATTCCCACGGAAGAAATCGATGCCTGGAGAGACAAGCCCGAGTTTCATCTCCAGGGGCAGCTTGGCACTTACTATATCAGCTTTAACACCAAGAAAGCGCCCTTTGACAACAAGCTTGTCCGTGAAGCTTTCAGCCTTGCCATTGACCGCAACTATATAGTGGAAAACATCGGTAAAGCAGGGCAGCAACCCGCCGGTGCCTTTGTTCCCACCGGTCTTTCCGATGCGGATCCCACCAAGGAATTCCGCGAAGTAGGCGGCGATTATATTGATGTTTCCAAGGAAGCACATGCCGCCAACGTGGCACGGGCCAAAGAACTGATGAAACAAGCCGGTTATGAAAACGGCAAAGGTTTCCCTGCGGTGGAATATCTTTATAACGTCGAGAGTGAGGGCCATCGCCTGATTGCCGAAGCTCTGCAGCAAATGTGGAAAGAACTGGGCGTAGAAGTTACACTGGCTTCCCAGGAATGGAACACCTTCCTCAACACCCGTAAAAACGGCGACTACCAGATCGCACGTAACGGCTGGCTGGGAGACTACAACGACCCCATCTCTTTCCTCGACATGTGGATTACCGGCAGCGGAAACAACGACGCACAATGGTCCAATGCCGAATACGACAGAATCATTGCCGAAGTGAAAAAATCCAGCGATCCGGCAGAGCGTTACCGCTTAATGCATGAAGCTGAAGACATTATCTTCGCAGAATCCATGCTGGCTCCCATCTACTACTATGTAGATATTTACCTCGTCAATACAAAACTGCAGAACGTTTATTCATCACCGCTCGGTTACAAATACTTCATGTTTGCCAGCTTGGGCAAATAAGACAAACGCAGGGGAGAGGCTGACACAGCCTCTCCTTTTTAAGTATGGCTCCTGTTGCAGGCGTTTTGGGACCGGCAGGGGAAGGACAAGATTTTCTGGCGCGCCGGCAGTCTTTATGATATGATATAGGGCGCAGAAAAAGACCCGGAAATCTGTAGTATACATAAAATAAGCAGGCAACAAGTGCGGCCTGCAGCATAAAGGGGCGATGGCACATGTCAGCAGCTTCCCGGGGCAGCCGGGTAATAGTCAGCGTGCTCGGTCAGGACCGCGTCGGCATTATTGCCGGCGTCTCCCGCATCCTGGCGGAAAACAATATAAATATTCTTGATATCAGCCAGACAACAATGCAGGAGATCTTTACCATGATCCTCATTGCGGACATGGAACAAAGCCGGATCAGTCTGGCCGCACTGCAGGAGAAACTGCAGGAATTCGGCGATACTATGGGACTGAAAATAGTTGTGCAGCATGAAGACGTTTTTCGCTTTATGCACAGGATTTAGGAAGGGGTGCCGGCCATGTTTACCTTGCAGGAAATCATGGAAACTGTCAAAATGATTCAGGAAGAGCACCTTGATATCCGTACCATTACCATGGGTATCAGTCTGCGGGACTGTGCAGATGCGGATGCAAAAACAGCCTGCCGGAAAATTTATAACAAAATTACCCGCCTGGCAGCCGGTTTGGTGGCGGTGGGAGAAGATTTGGAACGGGAATATGGTGTCCCCATTGTGAACAAGCGGATTTCCGTGACACCCATTTCCCTGGTGGCGGAAGCGGCACAGGCGGAAGATTACCTGGATTTTGCCCTCACCCTGGACAGGGCGGCCGCCGCGGTGGGAGTTAATTTTATCGGCGGTTTTTCCGCATTGGTCCATAAAGGCCTGACGCCGGGGGATGTATGCCTGCTTGCCTCCATTCCCCATGCACTGGCGGAAACGGAAAGAGTCTGTGCTTCGGTCAACGTGGCAACTACCAGGGCAGGTATCAATATGGACGCCGTTGCCCGCATGGGTGAAATTATCAAGCAAACGGCCGAACTTACGGCGGACAGGGACGGGCTGGGCTGCGCCAAACTGGTGGTGTTTGCCAATGTGCCGGAAGACAACCCTTTTATGGCCGGAGCTTTTCATGGTGTCGGCGAGCCCGAGTGCGTTATTAACACCGGTGTCAGCGGGCCCGGCGTGGTGAAAAGGGCGGTGGAAAAAGCCGGAGCGGCTGATTTCGGCACACTGGCCGAAATTATCAAAAAAACAGCTTTTAAAATCACGCGCATGGGGGAACTGATCGGCCGGGAAGCCGCCGCCCGCCTGCAAGTCCCCTTTGGTATTGTGGACCTCTCTCTGGCA
>DUUE01000207.1 GCA_012841735.1 Bacillota bacterium
AATCCTGCGCAGTTTGACAGTGTCCCCTTCCTGGTAGATGTAGTTATAGCCGGTATCAGCAAAAGCAGCTGGGTTGTCCGCGTTGATAATAACGCCACTGTCACTTACGATCCCGCCTTTAACGAGGAACCTACCTTGCCGGGCAGTTCAACAATATCCTATGCGCTCGGACGCTGGGAATAGGAGGGGTGGCGGATGGTTAGGTTTAAAAGAGACGCCGGCTTTACATTAATTGAATTGCTAATAGCCATGGTTGTTTTGGCCATTATCCTGATTCCTGTCTCTACGCTTCTCCTTGACAGCTTCCAGAATATTGTCACCGCGGGCAATAAAAACCAGACTTTGTTTGCCATACAGGAAGAGCTGGAAAAAAAGTTAAACTCCGGCACAGCCGGCGAGGTTTACGATATTAGCATTAACTTTCCCGGAGCAGACCCCATGGAAATAAACGGCAGAGTCGTTACCATTGAAAAGAATTACAAAAGGAAGAATGAAGAGGTTACGGCAAACATGAAGGCTTTTCTGCCGTGAGGAGGAAGCAGCAATGAGCTTGGGAAAGTATCCGGGCAATGAAAAAGGTATCAGCCTGATCGAGCTGGTTGTCGTCCTGGCCTTGCTGACGGTAGTCCTGGCAGCCGGGTTTAATTTCTTTTCATCCGGTATGACAATTTTTGCTTTTGCCGACAAACGAGCTAGTGTCCAGCAGGCGGTGCGCCTGGTCAGTGATGCCGTCACCAGGGAAATCCGTTATGCCGAAGAAGCGATTATTATCGATGTGTCTGACCCTTCGGCTTTTGCAGATACAGGCTATAACTACATCTACCAGGAAGGTAACACTGTCAAGCTGCGCAGGAAAGGCAGCGCCACAGGCTCACCCATTGCCGGCGCTGCCGGAGAGGTGTCCCTGGAAATCAATTTTTCCTACGTATCAACAGACAATATCCTGGATTATACCGTCTCAGGGGAGCAGCCGGGCTCTGCCCCATATAGCGTTACGGCCAGTGTTATGCTGCTTAATGCGGATTCTGTGGAGGGGGAAGAATCCGGCCGGGCACTGAAGTTCAGGTGAAATCTTGTTTGGGGCACTGGAACAAAAACTTTCTTTACGATAAAAAAGTGAGCATGCGGTTCATAATGCTCACTTTTATCATCTGGCGGCCGGGACGTTGCTGTGCAGCTCGCTAAAATAAGCCGAAATTATACTGGGGCGGTTCATTAAGGTAGCCTTTTGTCTTGCCGTATTTGATTAATTCATTGTGTATGGTAATTTCAGACTGCAGCAATTCAATGAAAAATTTACGGATGCGGTCATTAGTCAGGCACTGCTTAACGGCAGCAACATGGATGCTGGTTGCGCCCGTAATACCTGTTAAAATGGTGCGATAAATATGGTCGTCCTGCAAAAAACGTTTCACATCCGCCGGTATGGCTATCACGTTGGGCGGGCGTTTGGGCAGCGGGCTGCCAAATTTTAAACACTCCTCTTCCAGTTTTAGGACCTGTTTTTTCAGGACAGCCTGCAGGCCGGCCGTAATCAGCAGTTTTAAATCTTTGTCACTGACAAGGTCTTTAAAGATTTCCGTCTGGTGGATATTATCATAGCGGAAAGTAAGATGGTCCCACAGGTGGGATACTTTGGATAAATCAATTTTTTCCTTAGTCGTTTTCGGGATGTTAGGGTAAATTGACGGCGTATCAATCCTGCCCATCATACGCATATAACTGACCATGCCGTCCATCATCTGCAGGTTATGGCTGTTTATCCGGATAATGGTGGTGCGCAGTTTATCATTGGTTGTATTTGTCCGCAGTGTGCGCAGAACAAGTTCGGCAATCCCCTGCAGCCCGATAAAAATGTCCTGGGCAATGAGTTCATCCCTGATTATTTCTGTGTTTGAGCTGGTTTTAACGTTAATAACACCGACTTCGGGAGCGCTGATGCTAAAAGCCTTGGCGCACTCTTCCAGCTGCGTCACCAGCTTCTGCAAGGTATTTTCTATGCCGTTCAGTAAAACTTTCAAAGCAGTGTCGTGAATATAGTTTTGCCAGATATGCAGTTTCTCCAGGAAATGGTACTTTGCTGACAGCAGATCCCAGATACCAAATGCCTCCTGGCAGTTAATTACCTGTTTTGATGCTGTTTTTACCAATGAACCTGCCCCCTTTTTACTGTTTTCCCCCAATTAGTATGACACTGCCAAACATTCCATATTCCCCATGCAGCCTCACGGCGCCGGCGGGAAAAGTTGCCCTGTTGTACAAACAGTGTTAAGATTGTTAATGAAAGAACAATATTAAACCGGCCGTTGGGAGGACTGTATGGTTAATCCGGCAAGCCAGGTTAAAAACCTGTTTACGGCACACAGGAACAGTGAACTGGCTGTTCCCATGGCAAAATACATGCAAGACAAATTTCCTTTTCTCGGCATTAAAAAGCCTGTACGGGCTGAACTGCTGAAGCAGTTTTACCGGGTAAGCGGGATCTTAAAGGAACCTTTTCTGGAAAGTTTCGTTTTGGCCTTATGGGAGCAGGCGGAGCGGGAATATCAGTATGCCGCCCTTGACTATATCAAAAGGTCGCTAAGGAAAATCGGCAAGCACGACCTGCCGCTGATGGAAAGGCTGATAACCACAAAATCCTGGTGGGATACCGTTGATATGCTGGCGCAGCATCCTGTCGGCACAATTGCCTTAAAATATCCGGAAGTAATACCTGAAACCATAGCAGGCTGGGCGACAGGAGAGCAACTGTGGCTGCGCCGTTCCGCCATCCTGTTTCAGCTGAAGTACAAGGACAAAACCGATGACCGGCTTTTATTTCGGATTATTAAACAGAATGCGGACAGCAGTGAATTTTTTATCCAGAAAGCAATCGGCTGGGCGCTGAGGGAGTACTCGAAAACAAATCCCGCAGCAGTCAGGCAGTTTATTGCCCAAAATGCACTGCCGCGGCTTAGCGTCCGGGAGGGCGGTAAATACCTGTAAAAGTAAATAAAACCCGTAGTGCTCCCCGCTTTTGTACAGCAACCCGGTTCTCCGGACAATAAAATGTACTTCATCAGGCAGAAAAAAGTAAAGTTCCTGCCTGCTTTTTACTTCTTGTGAACTATAAAACAAGGATTGTGGCGTTGCAGGTCGAAGTAATAATATAACCCGTAATGGGCGCATTACATAAGAGGTGGTGTTATTATGACAACTGATGTCAAAGCTTTGCAGCAGGAAAGGATTCAGATCTATCAAGACTTAATGGACAACAAAATTCCTAAAAGAGTACCGGTTACAGCCTCTTTGTCGCTACAGCCATTGGCACAGTGGGCGGGCATTGACCTGCATGCGGCCCACTGGCAACCCTCACTGATAGCGGAGGCTGCAGACAAACTCTGCCAGGTATTATACTCCGATACCCTGCCTGCCGGCGGCTCTTTACGTTACCCGTCCTTTTATGAAGTACTGGAATCACAGTCTTTTGTCATGTCTTCCAGCGGTTTCATCCAGCACCCTGAAACGGTGGGCAT
>DUUE01000337.1 GCA_012841735.1 Bacillota bacterium
GGAAATGCCGTTGCCAATGCCTTTTTCCGTTATCAGTTCACCAAGCCACATCAGGAAGGCCGTTCCAGCCGTCAGGGTAAGAATAATGGTAATGTAGGTAAAAGCGCCGGGGTTTAACACGGCACCGCGAAACAGCCCCAGTGTCATGCCCGTTGCCTGCAGCAGCGCCAGGACGACTGTGCCGTAGCGGACAACCTGCTGCATCTTCTTCTGTCCTTCCGGCCCTTCCTTTGCCCATTCCTCAAATTTGGGAATGACGGCAGTCAGCAGCTGGGTAATAATAGAGGCGTTAATGTAGGGGAAAATCCCCATGGCAAAGATCGTATAGTTTTCCAGTGTCCCGCCGGACAGGACATTGAGCAGCCCGAAGATGTTTTCACCCCGGAAGAACTGGGCAATGATAGCCGTGTTCACGCCGGGCACGGGAATATGGGAACCTAAACGGAACACAATTAACATGAGCGCCGTAAAGGTAATACGCTGGCGCAACTCCTTGATCCGCCAGGCGTTACGAAGTGTTTCCAGCATTTAAATCACCTCGACCTTGCCGCCGGCTTTTTCGATTTTCTCCACGGCTGTCTTGGAGAACCCCTGGGCTTTCACTGTCAGTTGTTTTTCCAGTTCGCCGGCACCAAGGATCCGCACACCGTCTTTCATGGATTTAATCAAACCCTGCTGTTTTAAGAGCGCCGGTGTAACTTCAGTACCGTCGGCAAAGACATTTAACCGTGCCACATTAACTTCGTTATACTCTTTTTTAAAGATATTTGTAAAGCCTCTTTTGGGTACGGCACGCTGCAGCGGCATCTGGCCGCCTTCAAATCCCGGCCTGACTCCGCCGCCGGACCGTGCTTTCTGGCCCTTATGTCCGGCACCGGAAGTTTTGCCATGTCCGCTGCCAATACCGCGGCCCACGCGTTTTTTTCCTGTGCGTGCACCCTCCGGGCTTTTCAGGTCATGCAGACGCATCTCCTACACCTCCCCTAGCATTCTTCGACTTTGACAAGGTGCGATACTTTGTTGATCATACCCCGAATTTGAGGTGTATCTTCGCATTCAACCACCTGGTTGATTTTTTTTAAGCCAAGTGTTTTTACTGTCACCCGCTGGGATTCGGGACGCCCTATGACGCTGTTTACCAGTGTAATGCGTAATTTTCCGGCCATGGTCTCCCCTCCCTAACCTAAAAGTTGTTCCACCGGAATGCCGCGCATTCTGGCCACTTCTTCCGCCCGTTTCAGTTGCTTCAGGCCTGCCATGGTGGCATAGACCATATTAATGGCATTGGCGGAACCAAGTGATTTTGTCAGGATGTCTTGGACACCCGCTGCTTCCAGGACAGCGCGGACAGGACCGCCGGCAATCACCCCGGTACCTTCGGAAGCAGGCTTTAACATCACCCGTCCGGCTCCGAATTCCCCGGTTATTGGATGGGGGATGGTTGTACCTACAATGGGCACTGTAATCATATTCTTTTTCGCGTTTTCCACGCCTTTGCGAATTGCTTCCGGCACTTCGCCCGCTTTGCCCAAGCCGGCTCCCACATGGCCGTTCCCGTCTCCCACAACGACGAGGGCGGAAAAACTGAAGCGGCGGCCGCCTTTCACAACTTTGGCGACGCGGTTTATTTGTACGACTTTTTCAGTCAGTTCCACTTTACTGGGGTCAAATTTCTCCACGCAATGTTTCCCTCCTTCTTGCTAAAATTCCAGGCCGCCCTCACGGGCACTTTCGGCAAGGGCCTTGACACGTCCGTGATAAAGATACCCGCCCCGGTCAAAAACGACTTTTTTTATACCTTTTGCCGCCGCCTTCTGTGCAATGAGGGCGCCGACTTTGCGGGCGGCATCCTGATTGCCGCAGCTTTTTGCACCTTCCCGGACGGAAGGCTCCAGGCTGGAAGCCGCCGCCAGTGTCACGCCGGCTTCATCATCAATCAGCTGCGCATAGATATGCTTCAGACTGCGATAAACATTCAGGCGGGGGCGCTCACTTGTGCCGAATACTTTGTTGCGCACGCGCAGATGTCTCCGTTTGCGTGCTTTATTTTTATCCTGACGATGATACATTTCGCTTCCCTCCCTTACTTACCGGTCTTGCCTACTTTGCGGCGAACCCGCTCCGTTTCGTATTTAATCCCTTTTCCCTTGTAAGGCTCGGGCTCACGGAC
>DUUE01000266.1 GCA_012841735.1 Bacillota bacterium
CTTGACGGGTCGGAATCCCCGGGAGGCGAGGCGGCGCCCCGCCCCCGGGGTTCTTTTCAACATGGCATTAAGTGTGAAATTTTTTTAGTATTTGATGGGAAAAGAGGAAGGAATATATCCCAGCATAAAGAATAAATGACCAATACTGCCATAAGGGGTGAAAGAAAGAGAAAATTAATAGAAGGTTTTAATTAATATACAAGAGAAGAAAAGCCCCATTTAAAAAGTGGAATCATTTATGGGGCTTTAGCTGATTTAAAGTGATTTATCCGGGCATGAAAAAAGAAAAATATTTTACAGGATATTGCCGGAAAACCGGAGAAGTGATAGGAGGTAAAAAAATGAAAAAATTTTTAATCATTTTGGCCGTTGTTTGCGTTATCGCTGTTATCATTTTTATTGCTGTTGCAAGCTGCTTGGATGAAGACCTTGATTATTCGCTGCCCGATGAGCATGCCGATTACACCATCATGGTCTACCTGAACGGTTCGGACCTTGAGAGCGAATGTGGTATGGCCACAGACGATGTTATTGAAATTGTCTCGGCAGATTTCCCCAGGGAGAGAATCAATGTAGTCATCCAGACGGGCGGCACGGAGCAGTGGCAGAATGAATATTTCACCGCTGAAAGCCTGGCCCGCTACCTGGTTATTGATGATGACCTGGAGCTGCTGGAAGAGCTGCCGGCCGAAAGCATGGGAGAAAGCGAAACCCTGGCCGAGTTCATCAATTACTGCATGGAAAATTTCCCGGCGGAGAAATTCGGGCTGATCATGTGGAACCATGGGGGCGGCGCCGTATCCGGCTTTGGGGTGGATGAGCTCTTTAATTATGACGGTCTCACCCTGGCGGAGATAAAAGAAGCATTTGATAATACATACCTGCCCAGCTATCCATTGGAATTCCTGGGCTTCGACGCCTGTCTCATGGCGAACGTAGAAACCGCTTACATGGCCAAGGACTATGCCAGGTACCTGGTTGCCTCCGAGGAGCTGGAGCCTGGATACGGCTGGGATTATGAGACCTGGCTTTCCATCCTGGGTCAATACACCCAGATGACGGGAGCAGAACTGGGCCGTGCAATTGCAGACAGTTTTGTCGACTTCTATAACAACAATGACATGGAAGATGAACCCACGACGCTGTCGGTTATAGATTTAACGGAAGTGGAAGCTGTCGTCGAGGCGCTGGAAGGCTTGATTGAAGTGGCCGATATATCAAGAGTAAATTACCAGGCCATAGCCAAGTCACGCTCCAGGACGCGCGAATTCGGGATGCCCTCTGAATATGGAGGCAGCACGGACATGGTTGATATTGTGCACCTGGCGGAACAGTTTATGGATATCTGTCCCGATGAAGCGGAAGCGCTGATAGCGGCGATCATTAATGCCGTGGTCCACAACGCGCTGGGCAAATTTGTGGACAATGCCGGCGGGCTGTCGCTCTATTTTCCCTACAGTGCCAAGGAGGAGGTCGACGAGCGGATTGATGTTTATCGCAGCTGCGGCTTCTCGCCGCGCTATATCGATTATGTTGCCGAGTTTGCCGCTATTTTAACGGGCACGCCGCTGGCTGACCTGGATGTTTCAGACATCACGCCTGAACAGGATGAGAGCTATTTTGATATTGTTATCCCGCCCGAGGAGCTGGCCAATATTGAAACCATCTATTTCACGGCCTGGGTTCAGGAGGAGGACGGCTACTACACGCAGATCTACGAGGACAGTTATGTGGAAATCGACGAGTCCGGAAAGATCCTTACCGAGTTTGACGGGATCATTACCACGATAAACGGCGAGTGGGCCTGCCTTTATGAAATTGATTCGGGGGAAGATTATATCCGCTATGCCGTGCCCGCCTACTTAAACGGCCAGGAAGTCAACCTGATTGTCCTATACGATGACTTCAACCCCGAGGGCAAGGTTATCGGAGCCATGCCCGTTTATGATCCCGAAACAGGGATGGCGCCGAAGCAGATGATTAAAATAAAGGACGGCGACGTGATCCAGCTTCTCTACTATGCAGAAAGGTTTTACGATATTGACGATGATTCCGAGCCCAGCGAAGATGACGCCATCTGGTACGAGGGAAATGAGTTTACCGTTGAAGGAGAACTGCTGGTAGAGAACTGGGAGGTCCTTGAAGGCATCTACTTATATGGATTTACCATTGTCGACTTGCAAGGCAACGTCTATTACACCGACTTCATCGAGGTGGAGTTCGTAGAAGAATATTAAGCAAAAAACAGGCCGGTAAACTTAATTTATGGCAGGGATTTAAGCAATGGATGGATAATTGTTCATTAAGTAAAAAAACTTTAATCATAAATTGAAATTCCTCCGAGCTGCTGC
>DUUE01000180.1 GCA_012841735.1 Bacillota bacterium
ACTCACCCAGGCAGGCGCCCAGGCCGTCACACAGATTGTCCGCCACCAGGCGCGCTTTCCCGTCAATAATTTGCAGGGCGCCTTCGGCACAGTTGGGGACACAGAGCCCGCAACCGTTGCATTTTTCTTCATCAATATGAATAATCTCTCTTCTCATTATTTTTTCCTCCCGGATTCGGTTTGCTGCCTTAAGTATAACACTGCCGCATACGCCATGATGTGATATAAATCATAGGAGAAAAATATTTTGGGAAAAGCAGGAATCATTTGCCACTCAAAGAATTACTTATAACGACAGACAATTCGACAGCATTCGAGGTGAAAAGAAATGAATATCGGAATCGTCGGCGGCGGCAGGGGCGGTTTGTCAGTCCTCACACTGCTTCTGACCATACCAAACGTAAACGTTCTCTGGATTTCCGACCTGCAGGACGACGCACCCGCTTTCTCCAGGGCAGAAGCAGCAGGAATAAATACGGTAAAAGATTTTGTTCCCTTACTGCAGGATCCGGATCTGGATCTGGTGATTGAAGTGACGGGGGTCGCAGCTGTCCAGGACTTACTGAATGAGCATAAACGCCATGACTTAAGCATTATGGATGCAAAAGCTGCGAAACTCCTTATTACCATAGTGGAAATCAGGGAGGAAGTAACCGGTAAAATTGCCCGGAACGCAAAAGAACTGATTTCCCTGACAGAAGAAATGAACAATTCGGCGCTTCTCATCCGCCAAAACATGCAGAATCTGACTAATGAAGCCGAAAATCTGGCAGCTTTCGGCGATTCCCTGGCCCAAACCTCACAGACGGCAAGGGAAGAAACGGAAAAAACCCAGGAAATCCTGGGGTTAATAGAAGGAATCAGCAAAACCACCAGGATCATCGGCCTGAATGCTTCCATTGAAGCTGCACGGGTAGGCAGGGCAGGGGAAGGTTTTTCCGTGGTTGCAGAGGAAATCCGCCAGCTGGCCGAAAGTACCGCTGCCTCCACCCGGAAAGTGGCCGACATTACGGAGAATGTGAAAGGCTACATGCAGACCATTCATCAGGGGATTGACGAGGCAAAAGCCATTGCCCACAGCCAGGCACAGGCTACTGAGGCGGTCCTGGGTGCCCTGAATACACTGGCTGACGTTTCCAACAGGCTGCAGCAACTTGCCCATAACCTTTTCTCTATCTGATAAAGCTTACTATACAGAAAAGGTATCATAAGGTACAATAGAAGCAGGCGGGACAGCCCGGCCTGCTTTTCCTTGCGTGCAGGCGGCACCCGCACAGCAGCGGAAGCTGTTCCAATCTTCCGACATTGCCACAAAACAGCTTGTTTATTACTAAAAGGAGAGTGATAAGATCATGATCCAAGGCGGCTACATGGGACAGATTCTGAGGGTTAACCTGACAACAAAACAAATAACAAAAGAAGAAACAAGCGATGCTTTAGTCAGGAATTATCTGGGCGGAGCAGGTTTCGGGATTAAGTTCCTGTTTGATGAAGTCCCACAGGGTGCAGATCCGCTCGGCGCAGAAAATAAGCTTATTTTTGCCCCCGGGCCTTTCACCGGGACAAAAACTCCCTGTGCCAGCAGAATGGCCATTACCACCAAATCGCCCCTTACCGGGGCTGTGGGCTTATCGCTGACAGGCGGTTATTTCCCGGTGGAACTGAAGTTTGCCGGTTATGACGCCCTGATTATTGAAGGCAAAGCAGAAAAACCTGTCTATATCTGGATTCATGACGATAAAGTCAGCATTCGTTCTGCGGAAGGGCTCTGGGGGACAAACACTTTTGACACCCAACAACTGATTAAAGATGAATTAAATGACCAGAATATCCGCATTGCCTGCATCGGCCCGGCAGGTGAAAATTTAAGTAAAATAGCGGCAATTATTAATGAACGCCGGGCGGCAGGCCGCAAAGGCGTCGGTGCCGTGATGGGCTCAAAAAACCTGAAAGCAGTGGCCGTCCGCGGCTCCCGCCAGGTCCCGGTTTATTCCGATGAAGCGTTTAAAGAAGCCCGTGCTGTAATGCTGAAAGCCATGAAGGACAGTGAGGTATTATACCCCGCCTTTTCCCAAATGGGGACGCCCATGGTCGTGGATGCCATGTGGGGTCTGGGCATCTTCCCCACAAATAATTTTTCCGCCACCGGCGAATGGGATCCCGTGGACAGCATCGGCGCCTCGGTAAGCGCAACCCGGAAAATCGGGCGTGAACACTGCTACGGCTGCCCCGTGGGCTGCAGCCAGCTGAAACTGGCCAGGACCGCACCTTATACCGGCACCCTGTCCGAACCTGAATATGAAACCATGTACAGCTTCGGCGGCATGACAGGCGTGGACAATATAGACAGCATCATATATGCCGACAGGATCTGCGATGAGCTGGGCCTGGACACCATCTCTGCCGGTGCCACCATCGCTTTTGCCATGGAGCTTTATGAGCGCGGCATTATTACCGCTAAAGACACAGACGGACTGAACCTTAATTTTGGCAACCATGAAGCCATGAACGCCCTGCTGCCTCGCATGGTCTACCGGGAAGGATTTGGGGCAGTCCTGGCCGACGGCAGCAGAATTGCTGCGGAACGAATCGGCCGCGGCAGCGCAAAATATGCCATGCATGTTAAAGGCCTTGAACTGCCGGGCTATGACCCGCGCGGCGCCAAGGCACACGGTTTAAGCTATGCTACTTCTTATACCGGAGCCGACCATAACCGCGGTTATGCCTTCCAGGAAATCTTCAGCGTTCCCATCCCCTATCCCGTTGACCGTTTCGCCACTAACGGGAAGGGCAAACTGACGAAATGGAACCAGGATGTGCGGGCAGCAACCTGCGACTGCCCCACCATGTGCGCTTTTCTGATGGATATGGCGGTGCCGTCCATTGCCCTGGAAAACACGGCCAATCTCCTGGCTGCTGTTTCCGGCGTTACCCTGACACCGGAAGAAGTGCAGACTGTGGGAGAACGCCTGAATAACCTGGCCCGCGTATTTAATATCCGTGAAGGCTTAACGAAAAATGATGATTACCTGCCGCAGCGCTTCCTGACAGAACCGTTAAAGGAAGGCAGTTCCAAGGGCAGTTATATCCCGCAGGAAGAGTTTGAAGCCATGCTGGCGGAATACTACGCAGAAAGAGACTGGTCGCCGGAAGGCGTACCCTCCAGGGAAAAGCTGGCGAGTCTCGGTCTTGACAATGCCGTCGCAACCCTGGAGAAAATGGGTCTGCTGTAAACCATGATTGAAGTAAAAATCAAAGCCATCCTCGATGTGGCACGCCTGTTGGGCAGCAGGGAGCAGACTCTTACCCTGCCCGGGGGCGCTACAGTGCTTGGTGCTTTGCAGAAACTGGCGGAAATCCACGGTGAGCCCCTGGCCGAACGCATCTTTGCCGGTCAGGACAAATTACGGGACGGCCTTGTAGTCATGGTCAACGGACGCAATATATGCTTTTTGGACCATCTTCATACAGTGCTCACCGACGGTGATGAAGTCCTGCTTTTCCCGCCGGCCGGCGGCGGTTAAAAAACTGCCTCCCCTGACACCGGGGGAGGCAGTAAATATTTGTAATCCCTGCAGATTGCAGTTTTTAATATAGATTTTAGCACCGTCACTGCCTGCTGTAAGGCGGGTGCGGCCTGATGGCGACAGTGAAAAACTTACCGAGGTGAAGTGCATGGAAATGAGGGTAAAAGACGCCATAGTCGGTTTGTGTGTGGCGGATGCACTTGGTGTGCCGGTGGAGTTCTGCAGCAGGGAATCATTGCAAAAAAACCCGGTAACCGGCATGCGCGCTTACGGCACTTACAACCAGCCGGCAGGCACCTGGTCCGATGATACCAGCATGACTCTCTGCCTGGCAGACAGCCTGCAAAACGGGCTCGACTACAAAGACATCATGGACAAATTCCTGAAGTGGCTGTTGGAAGGCTGCTAT
>DUUE01000402.1 GCA_012841735.1 Bacillota bacterium
GAAAAGCTTGCTGGCCGGAAGCTTGTCCTTCAATTCGGCAGCAATGGCTGCCGGTGCCTTACGCAACGTTTTTGCCAGCTTAAAACAGGGAAAAGCAAGATCCCCCATTTCCGGTGCAGGGGGATTTTCCAGATCTCCGGCAAGCTGTTCTTTATCCACCGGCACAACGGCCGCAAGCAGTCTGCTTACTTCATCGCGGAACATCTGCATAAAAAAAGGACCTCTTTCTTCACTTTTGTGATCAGTATAATTATAACTAAAACCGGGCCTGCCTGCAAGCAAAGCGCGCGCGCAGGCAGGCCAGCTTATAATTTTCTTTAAGGTCGGTGCGGGCGGTACCGGCGGGAACCAGCCTGCTGAAATTAGTTTTCCGGGTTAATGTAGTAAGGACGCGTAACCTCCAGCTCCCAGGGCAGGAAATGAGGCAGATTCTTGGGAGGGGTGCCGCTGACGGTAAAATGGACCGTGGTAACAGCCGCATTTTCCAATAAGGACAGAGCCAGCGCATCCCGCAGCATGGCTGCACGGGCGGCGGCTTCCGGTGTCTCCGCCAGCAAGGCGTCAAAAGCGGCGGAAAAATCCACCACTGCCGTCTGCTTGTCGACAATGACAGAGTTTACGGACAGCTGTGTGCGGAAACTCCTGTTATATTCGCTTACTACAGCCTGGACTACGGCTTGCAGCAACACCTCCGGTTCCATCTCCGGGAAGGCTTTGCCGGCAGGCAGCAGGTAATATCTTTCACCGGTTCGGCGCGGGTAGAAAAGCAGGATCCCCTCTTCGGGCCGGAACATGCTTCTGGGACTGTAGCCCGTGTCTATCTGAATACCGTCCTGGCCAAAAGTATCTTTTTCCTGTCCGTCTACCAGAAAACGGATTTCCTGCACGCCTGTATTTGTTTCCACAGCAGCACTGACAGTATAGAGCAGCGAATCCAGGACACCGGTGAGGAAAGTGGTCCCCGCCATCTGGTCCAGTGCCGCCGGGAGGTCAATCAGGATTGTGCCTTCTTTATTTTTAACGTTAATTGTGGCATCTTTGGGGATGGTGCGCAGCAGCCCGCTGTTTTGGGCCGGCCCGCGCACCAGTTCACTGACAGTATCCTGCAGCAGGGATTGGCCTTTTTTTACAATCCGTGTAACGGGGATTAAATACTGTGCATTCTCGTCAAAGAAATATAGCTGCAGGTGTGTTTCTCCCTCTTTTTTGCTGAAGAGGACAGGCTGGTAATAATCCGTCAGGGTCTTGGCAATCACCGGCTCCTCAGGCGGCGCTTTCTTCTCTTCTGTATTCAGGAAAAAGATACTGCCGTCTTCCAGACCCAGCACCAGTGTGCCTGCTTTGGCGGCATACGCCATTTTCTGCGTCCGGCCGGCCACATCCAGTGCGTTCAGTTCTTCTCCCTGCTGGTTATAGATATAGATATTGGTCACATCATCCTGATACTCCTGCCAGGAGGACACAATCACACGGTTGCCGTCCCCGGACACCAGGAAGTCGGCACCGACGGGCAGTCTTTTGTGCCACAGTTTACTGCCGTCCATATTGAGATAAAGCAAATCTTCGTTTTGTGTTGCATCATCTTTAATAAGCGCAGCCAGGTAAAGGCCGCTTTGTGCCATTACCACACGCTCTACCATGCCATGTGTAGCATAGCTCCAGACTTCGGAGGCATCCTGCCCGTAGCGGATAATCGCCTCTCCCTGCGCAGCTACAATAATTTGTCCGCTGTTATCCAGGTTAAGCTCGGAACCCTGGGCTACTTCCCAGAGGGCTTCCCCCTCAGTGGTAAAAGCCCCCAGGTAAGAAGTCCCGTTTTCCTTCCAGTTCAGCATAAGACGGTTGTCCGGGCCGGCAATGCGCACACTGATAATGCTGTCCGCCTCTTTTTCCCAGAGTTCCTTTCCCTGCAGGTTGACAAGCACCGCCCTGTCCCGGGATCCCTCACTGCCGTCGCTTAACCCCACCAGCATTAATTCCCCGTTGGCGGAAACGGCAATCTGTGTGATGGGGGTATCAAACTGATGCATCAATGATTCCACTTTTTCAGGCGTCATTCTGATCAGCCTGCCATCGTCTGTGCCAATCAAAATGAAACGCCCTTCCGGGTCAAGGTAAGTTATGTTCGGCACGGCTGACAACTGCCTTTCCCATAAGGCCGTGCCATTGTGCTGCAACAGGTAAACAACCTTGGCCGCTGTGCCCACGACCGCCAGGGAGCCGTCGGGTGTGACCGCCAGGTCGGTGATCTGCACTTCTTTGCTTTTTACATTAAACTTGCCGACTGCAGTCGACTGGGGTTCGTCCGTATCGGGTGTAATCGGCTCGATGGGGCTGCCTTCCCGGGCGGTATAACGCAGACCGCACCCGCTGAGCATAAGCAGCAGCACCACGCCTATTAAAAGTCTCAAGCCCTTTGTCATCTCTGTCTCCCACCTTGATTGCCCGCCGGGCATGTTGTGTGCGGCGGCACTTACAATTATAACCTGCAAATACTGTCAACCATTTAATATTATTTTAATTTTTATTAAAAAGTGTTACTCTGCAGCCGGCAAACTGGCACGGGGAATGGTAACCACAAAACTGGAACCTTTCCCGTCCGGTCCGTCCTCAATCCAAATGCGCCCGCCATGGTTGCGGACTATTTCCTGAACAATGGCCAGACCGAGGCCGGTTCCTCCCTGTTCACGGGAACGGGCTTTGTCAACCCGGTAAAAACGTTCAAAGACTTTCTCTCTGTGTTCCTCCGGAATCCCGACCCCGTTGTCGGTGACAATCAGTTTCAGGCAATCATTTTCCTGTGTCAGCGTAACAGTTACCCTGCCTCCGGCCGGAGTATATTTGATGGCATTATCCACCAAATTGAACACAACCTGTTTAATCTGATGCAGAACGGCAAAAACAGGTGCCGCCTGCGCGGGCAGGATGGAATGAAATTCAATTTGTTTTTCCTTCGCCTTTTTTTGCAGCATTTCCAGCGTCTGCCGGATTGTGGGCACCACATCGGCCACTGTCATGGTTTCTTCCGTGGCCAGCTTGTCAAGGCGTGTCAAATCCAGCAGGTTTTCTACCAGCCGGATCAGCCGTTCCAGTTCCTGGTCAATGTCATCCAGGAATTCCTCCCTTTCTTCCGGCTCCAAAGGGAAGTCCCGCATGGATTTTACCAGAATATTCAATGATGTCAGGGGAGTCCGCATTTCATGGGACGCATTGGCAACAAATTCTTTTAACTTCCGCGTATTTTCCTGCAATTGTGCCGCCATTTCGTTAAACTGCCTTGTCAGCCTGCCGATCTCATCCCGGGAGCGGACAGGGACGCGCTGGGAAAGATCTCCTTTGGCCATTTTTTCCGTGGCTTCACTGAGGGACCGGATCGGGCCGGTGATTTTCCTGGCCAGAAAGCGGCCGATAATGCCTGCAGTCAGAATGGCCAGCAAAGTAATAAGCAGCAGATAAGTGCGGATATCATTTTGCAGTTCATCAATTGCCTGCAGTGACGAGGAGACAAAAACGGCACCCAGTATTTCACCGTCCGCTTCAATGGGAACGGCTACCTGCAGCACCAGAAAACCGCTTGTTTCCGAATACTGCACGCTCCAGCTTTTGTCGCCCTGCTGCAGCAGTGCATGGGTAATTTCCGGGCGGTTCAGGACTGTTCCTACCAGCCCTTCCACCCGGACCGAGTCTCCCAGCACACGCTGCCTGTCATCCGTAATCAGAATACGGCTCCGGCTCTGGCGCGCCACCAGTTCGGCCTGGTTGGAGATATCCACCACATCGGGTGTCGTCTGTAATTTGGGTGCCACCAGATCGCGCACTACTCTGGCGGCTGCCACCATGGCCTCGTACTGGTAGGCAAAATAATAGTTTTTCAGCAAGTTCAGCAGAAAAAGGGAAGCTGACACCATGACCACCACAAGGAGAATAAAATAGGTGACGGTCAGTTTGGTGCGAATGCTGCTAAACATTTTTCGCCTCCCGGAATTTGTAGCCTGCTCCCCAGACAGTGAGGATCAGTTCGGGAGCGGATGGATCCGGTTCAATTTTTTCCCGCAGGTGTCTGATATGCACATCCACAGTGCGGGCATCACCATAATAGTCATAACCCCATACATTTTCCAGCAATTGTTCCCGGCTGAAAACACGTCCCGGCTGGCTGGCCAAAAGGCTCAGCAGGGCAAATTCCTTGCTTGTCAGGTCAACTTCCTTGCCCCTGACTTTCACTTTATGGGAAAATAAATCAATCTGCAGATCCTGCAGGCGGATTACTTTCAGGCTGGCCGCATCGGCCGTCTGGTTCTGGGAACGGCGCAGTATGGCTTTCACCCGTGCAACCAGTTCCCGGGGGTTAAACGGTTTCGTCATGTAATCGTCGGCCCCCAGTTCCAGCCCCAGGATTTTATCGATATCTTCGCCGCGCGCTGTCAGCATAATAATGGGGGTCTCGCTTTTTTTCCGGATACGGCGGCAGACTTCAAACCCGTCCACACCCGGCAGCATCAGGTCCAGTACAATCAGATCCGGTGCTTCTTCTTCAAACAGCTGCAAAGCTTCTTCGCCGTCGTAGGCAGCCAGCACCTCATAATGTTCTTTTTCCAGGGCAAATTTCAGCCCTTTGACAATGGTTTTCTCATCATCAACCACCAGTATTTTAGGCACAGGTTTTCCCCCTTTCTTTATTGCAATGACCGGTAAAAATCCCGCACTTGTTTCATGTCTTCCCAGACAGGTCTTTTTTTTGTCACATCACGCAGCAGGGCCGCAGGGTGGTATGTGGCCATGACTTTGGCATTATATTTTTCAAACCATCTGCCGCGGACCACTGAAACGCGCGCCTTGTCATCAAGCAGTACCTGTGTGGCCAGCGCCCCCAGGCAGACAATAATGCGCGGGCGGATCAGGGCCAGCTGCCGCAACAGATACGGCAGGCAGGCATTCACTTCATCCCGTGCCGGCAGGCGGTTTCTTGGCGGCCGGCACTTTACCACATTGGCAATATAAACTTCTTCCCGGGCGAACCCGGCAGCCGCCAGGATTTTGTCCAGCAGTTTGCCCGCCGCACCGACAAAAGGCCGGCCCAGCCTGTCTTCATCGGCTCCCGGCCCTTCGCCCACAAATATTATTTTTGCCTGTGGGTTACCCTCGCCGAAAACTGTTTGCGTGGCACTCTGGCGCAGGCGGCAGCGGGAACAAGCCGTCACTTCCTGCCTCAGCGCCGCCAGAGAGTCTTCCGGCCTGTTTTTGGCGGCCGGTGCAGTTATACACGGCGGAGCCGGCCGCGAACGGGGCTTTGTCTCTGTCAGCAGATCGAACAAGTATGGTTCTTTCATTACTTTTTCACCCAGAGATTACTTCCACAAAGATAGGTTTTCTCCTTTTTCAGAAAATAACAAAGAGAAGGCACAACCTTCTCTTTGCTTGCTGCTACTGTTTTTTTTCGGCCAGCCGTAAAAAATAGGCATGCATGCGGATGTCGTCAGTTAACTCCGGGTGAAAAGAGCTGACAAGCAAATTGCCCTGCCGGGTGGCCACCGCCCGGCCGCGGTAAGTGGCAAGAACTTCCACCCCTGCGCCCGTCCGGATAATCAGGGGTGCCCGGATAAAAACACTCCGGAAAAGCTCCCTGCCCAGCACGGGAATTTCAAGGTCAGCTTCAAAGCTTTCCCGCTGACGGCCGAAAGCATTGCGCCTGACCGTTATCTCCATCCCGCCCAGGGTATACTGGGGCGGGCCGTCCACCTTATTGGCCAGCAGGATCATGCCGGCACATGTGCCGTAAACCGCCCTGCCGCTGCGCATAAATTCCTGCAGTGCAGGTCCCAGGCCAAAACGGTCAAGCAGCTTGCCGATAGTTGTACTTTCCCCGCCGGGTATGACCAGACAGTCCAGGTTGTCCAGCTGCTCCCGGTGTTTGACAAAAACAGTTTCTGCGCCGCATTTTTTGAGAGCAACGGCATGTTCCCGCGCCGCGCCCTGCAGGCTGAGTACGCCTGCTTTCATCTTACCAACCGCGCTCCTGCATTCGTTCTGCAGGGTCAAGTGAAGCAATTTCCAGGCCGGGCATGGCTTCACCCAGGCCTTTGGACAGTTCGGCCAGTGCCTGGGGATCATCATAATGCAGTGTGGCATCCACAATGGCACGGGCGCGTGCCTTGGGATCCTTTGATTTAAAAATACCCGAACCAACGAAAATGCCGTCACAACCCAGCTGCATCATCAGTGCGGCATCTGCAGGTGTGGCAATGCCGCCGGCGGCAAAATTAACCACGGGCAGGCGCCCCAGGCGTTTTACTTCGACAACCAATTCGTACGGTGCGGCGATATTTTTGGCGAAAGTCATCAGTTCTTCATCCGGGGTGTTTTGCAGCTTGCGGATTTCACTCATCACAATGCGTATGTGGCGCACTGCTTCCACCACATTGCCCGTTCCCGGTTCACCCTTGGTCCGGATCATGGCGGCTCCTTCACCTATCCGGCGCAGTGCTTCGCCCAGATTGCGGGCGCCGCAGACAAAAGGTACTTTAAACAGGTGTTTATTAATGTGAAACTCCTCATCTGCCGGTGTCAGAACTTCACTCTCATCAATATAGTCAACGCCCAGCGCTTCCAGGATTTGCGCCTCCACAAAGTGGCCGATCCTGGCTTTGGCCATTACCGGGATGGTAACCGCATCCATAATACGCACAATTATATCGGGATCCGCCATCCTGGCCACACCGCCGGCTGCACGGATATCCGCCGGGACACGTTCCAGCGCCATAACGGCAACCGCACCGGCCTCCTCTGCTATTTTGGCCTGTTCCGGCGTAGTCACATCCATGATGACACCGCCCTTCAGCATCTCCGCCAGGCCTGCTTTCACGCGGAAAGTTCCTTGTTCCGCCATCTCCATTCCCCCTCGGGCTTCACGTAAATTATGCTAAATTGATACTATATTTTACTATAACTTTCCCTGCCGGGCAAGTATTTCGCCGGACGGCAGGCCGGCTCTGACAGTCAGCTTTCATACTCTGTTTTCAGGCTTGCTGTTTGTCGTGCCCGTTCCTCTGCCAGCTCCAGCATTTTTTGCAGCAGCCGGGGAAACGGCAGGCCGCTTGCTTCCCATAACTTTGGATACATGCTGATGGCGGTAAAACCGGGAATGGTATTAATTTCATTGATCCAAACCCGGCCCTCCTCAACCTGTACAAAGAAATCCACCCTGGCATAACCGGCACAGTCCAAAGCAGTAAAAGTTTTCACCGCCAGCTCTCTTACCTTTTCTGTTGTCTCCGGCGGCAGTTCCGCCGGGATGATCAGGCGTGAGCGGTCATCAAGATATTTTGCCCTGTAGTCATAAAAATCATTACAGGGGATAATCTGCCCCGGCAGCGATGCCAGCGGGTCGTCATTGCCCAGCACACTGCATTCAATCTCCAGGCCGGCAAGCATTTTTTCCACCAGGACACGCCGGTCGTATTGCAGTGCTTCAGCCACAGCAGCTATCAGTTCCTCACTGTTGTAGGCTTTGGTAATCCCCACACTGGAGCCCAGGTTGGCAGGTTTGACAAAACAGGGATAGCCCAGCTTCTCGCCGACGGTTGCCACATACTCCTGTTTTCTTTGTGTCCACCCGGTGGCTGTAAACCAAATGTATTCACCCACAGGCAGGCCGGCCGCCTGCAGCACCGCTTTCATCAGGATTTTATCCATCCCCACGGCGGAACCGGCCACTCCCGCACCCACATAAGGCAGGCGCGCCAGCTCCAGCAGCCCCTGGATGGTGCCGTCCTCCCCGTAAGGGCCGTGCAGCACGGGGAACACCACATCCACAGTCAGCACCTGCCCTGCGCTTTCACCTTCCAGGAGATAAAGCCCGCCAATGTTGGGATCAGGCAAAAAGGCCACACGGTTGCCGTGCAAAAGCCAGGTCCCGTCTTTGGCAATAAAGACCGGCAGCACTTCAAGATTATTCAGTTGCTTCAGTCCGTCCATCACTGCAGCAGCGGAACGCACAGAAACTTCATGTTCCCCGGAGCGACCACCATATAGTACGGCTACTTTCTTGATCATCTTTTTCCCCCATTCCGGCTTGCTACTGCAATTTATTCCTGCCTGCCGGCAAGTATGAGTCCGACAGATAAAGGCAAGCGCCGAAACGCTTGCCCTTTTGCGCTCTTTTTACTTATTCTGCTGCCTGCCGCGCCTTGGCCTCTGCTATCACCTGTTCGGCAATATGGGCAGGCACTTCTTCATAATGGTCAAACTTCATGGTGAAAGTGCCCCGCCCCTGCGTCATGGAACGCAGGTCAATGGCATATTTCAGCATTTCCACCTGCGGCACGTGTGCCTTGATTACCTGGTTGCCGCCTTTCGCCTCCATGCCCAGAATCCGGCCGCAGCGGCTGTTCATATCACCCATGATGTCGCCCATGAACTGTTCAGGCACTGTAACTTCCACATACATAATGGGCTCCAGCAGGACCGGCTGGGCCTGCTCCATACCTTTTTTAAATGCCAGGTGAGCGGCAATTTTAAATGCCATTTCTGAAGAGTCCACAGTATGATATGAGCCGTCATAGAGGCTGGCTTTAATGTCAACCACGGGGTAACCGGCCAGAACACCTGTTTCCATGGCTTCCCGCAAGCCTTTTTCCACGGCGGGGATATACTGGCGCGGTACCGCCCCGCCGAAAATGTTGTCTTCGAACACAAAATATTCGCCCGGAGCCAGCGGGGAGAATTCAATCCAGACATGGCCGTACTGGCCGCGTCCGCCCGATTGTTTTTTATGTTTTCCTTCCACTTTGGCCGTACCGCGAATAGTTTCTTTATACGGAATTTTTGGCAGTGACAGTTCCACTTCCACACCGAATTTTTTCGCCAGCTTGCTGGTAATAATCTCCAGATGTAGTTCGCCCATGCCGGAAATCAGTGTTTGTTTTATTTCCGTATTCCTCTCCATGCGGAAGGTGGGGTCCTCTTCCAGGAAACGGGCCAAACCGGCCGCCACTTTATCCTCTTCGCCCTGCTTTTTCGGTTCCACGGCAAAGGTTGTCACCGGTTCGGGGAAAGTAATGGGCGGGAAAACAAGAGTACGTTTTTTGTCACACAACGTATCGCCTGTGGCCGTTACCTGCAGTTTGGCCACGGCCGCAATGTCTCCCGCAGGCACTTTGTCCAGGTTAATCTGATTCTTGCCCAGCATGGTAAAAATCTGTCCCAGCCGCTCATCTTTGCCCTTGTTGGCATTATGCAGTTGGCTGTCCCCGGACAGTGTGCCGGAATAAACTTTAAAATAGGAGATTTTACCCACAAAGGGGTCGGCAAAAGTCTTAAACACCAGCGCAGATGCAGGTTCCGCCGCATCAATTTTAACGTTAATTTCCTGTTCGCCGTCCGGCGAGCTGCCTGTAACTGTTCCCACATCGGCCGGGGAGGGGAAAGCCGTGGCAATCATGTCCAAAAGCGGCTGTGTCCCGTAGTTTAGCGTAGCCGCACCGCACATGACGGGGACAATTTTCCCCGTTAAGGTGCCTTTACGCAGCCCTGTGTTGATTTCCTCGTCTGTGAGCGGCTCTCCTTCCAGGTATTTCATCAGCAGGTCGTCATCGCTCTCGGCCACAGCTTCCATCAGCTTTTCCCTGTATTCTTCCACGGCAGCAGACAGCTCGGCCGGGATTTCTCCCGCTTCCACCTTCCTGCCGTCACCGCTGAAAGTAAGAGCTTGCATTTTCACCAGGTCCACAACGCCTCTGAAGGAGGCTTCCGCACCTATGGGCAGCTGGACAGGCACCACATTCAGCCCGAAAAACTCCTGCAGCTGGGCCAGTACTTTGGCGTAGTTGGCATTTTCCCGGTCCATCCGGTTGACAAAAACAAGACGCGGCAAATTGTTTTCTTCCGCATAAGTCCAGACTTTTTCCGTGCCAACTTCTACACCGGACGTGGAGGAAACCACAACCACCGCAGCATCCGCAACGCGCAGTGCACTGGCAACATCACCGATAAAATCGAAAAAACCGGGTGTATCCAGCAGGTTTATTTTTACACCGTTCCACTCCACGGGAGCCAGCGATGTGTTTATGGTAATCTGCCGTTTAATTTCTTCCGCATCAAAATCCGTGGTTGTTGTCCCGGCATCAACTTTCCCCAGACGGTTAATGGCACCGGATGTAAAAAGCATTGCTTCTGCAAGTGATGTTTTGCCCGCACCTCCGTGCGAGATGAGAGCTACGTTACGTATCTTCTCCGTGGTGTAATTCTTCACGCCAACGCCTCCTTTAAACATTACCGGAAAATCTCACCGGCAAAAAATGCTGCATAACAAAGCTTATTTCGACCAGCCCGCATGCATTTCCTGCTCAGGCTATTAATATTTCTCTTTCTCGCATTTTTATGACCGGCAGGGGATGCCTCCACCCGGAAATAGCTGCTCCGGGGAGCAGCTATTTCTCAACCCTCTCTTGCCGGGGAAAGGAATTTTCCCGGCGGCAGAGAATATTCTCAGAAAACAAGGGGGGAACATAATGACAGCAAAAAAACTGTATCGCTCCCGGCAGCAGAGAATGTTAAGCGGTGTCTGCGGCGGCCTCGGCGCTTATTTAAATGTGGACCCCACCATCATCCGCCTGGTATGGGTGTTGCTGTCCATTTTCTTTTCTCTGGGCTTTGGCGGCCTTATTGCCTACATTATCTGCGCCCTGATCATTCCCGAAGAACCGGCTTAACTATTTCCGGGCAAGCCTCCACTGCACATACCCGATCAGGCCGCCTTTGGCCATGATCTCCTGCATAAAATCCGGGAAAGGCGCCGCCATAAAAGTCTGTCCCGTTGTCAGGTCGGTAATGCTGCCGGCTGAAAGGTCAACCTTTACCTCATGCCCCTCTTCAATCCGGGCGGCCGCCTCGGGGCTTTCCAGGATGGGCAGGCCGATATTAATGGCATTACGGTAAAAAATCCGGGCAAAAGAATGGGCGATTACGCATGACACACCCGCCGCCTTCAGGGCCAGGGGGGCATGTTCCCGGGAACTGCCGCAGCCGAAATTCTTCAGAGCGACAATAATGTCTCCCGGTTTTACTTTCTCCGGAAAAGTTGCATCCGCGTCTTCCATCACATGTTTTGCCAATTCCGCCGGGTCCGAAGTATTTAAGTAACGGGCGGGAATAATGGCATCTGTATCAATGTCATTGCCGAATTTCCAGACTCGTCCCTGCATTTACAGCACCTCCTCCGGAGCCGAAATCTTGCCGGTAACTGCACTGGCAGCCGCCACCGCCGGGTTGGAAAGGTAGACTTCACTTTCCGGATGGCCCATGCGGCCGACAAAATTTCTGTTTGTCGTGGCCAGAGCCCGCTCTCCTTTGGCCAGAATGCCCATATGGCCGCCCAGGCAGGGGC
>DUUE01000185.1 GCA_012841735.1 Bacillota bacterium
TCTTCCTTAATGTTTACAGCACCATCATATAACTATGAAAAAAGCATTTTCACCAAAAACAGTTTTTTTCGCCATGCTTTCTTTATGCTTCGCCGGTGGTGTGAAAAAAGAAAAGGAAATACAAACAGGGGTATGGCCGGCACCAGGGAAACGGCAACAAGAGCCAGCCAGGCACTGATTCCTGCCAAAGAAAAAATTACTGACGGCGGGAGAAAGGGCAGAAACATCATCACTCTTACAGCTGCTTCATACATGCCTGGTTCCTGCGCATAAACTGTTGCCTTAATTTCCGTTTGCCCGCCACCCTGTAAGCAAAAAGCTTTTTTCTGAAGGTCCAATTGGGGCTCGTTGGAAACAACATAATAAAAAATAGGGATCAGCCCTTCATTGTTTAACTCTGTCAAAACAAGGTCCCGTGTTTCGCCTTTTGTTAAAACGCTTTCAGCACTGCCCACGAAGACCTCTTCATGGTTGGCAACAGCAAAGGGAATGTTGATGAAAAGGCTGCCTGTCAGCATTAGCGTAGCCATGATGAAGGCAAAAATTACTCCCCCGAGGAAATAAAGCTGAGCACCCTGCAGGTCATCTTTTTTCTTTTTTGCAGCCGGGTTCACTATTTCACTGACCACTAAAACTAATACAGTCAGTCCCAACCCCAGGGTTAAAAGCGTTGTATTGTTTACATTCTCCTGCAAAACAAGCGGGATATAGCCGATAAAAGGGATCTTGAGCGGTATGCCTGATACAGTAGGCACCACACCGGCAATCCATTCCCTCTGGATCAGGGGGTAGCCTCTTCCTTCCTGGTCTGTTTCACGGTTATTATCACCTTTGGTTATAAAACCTTCTTCCGCATTGCCACCGGTAATGCGGTGCAATATCCATTTGCTGATTCCGTTTTCCTCAGAACGAAAAAGGATAATCTGTCCAACTGAATAACCAGTTCTTTTCGATACGGGCAAGAGAATAACCGCATCTCCCCTGGTTAAATGCGGCTCCATGCTCCAGGAACTGACTGCCGCAATCAGGGTGGGCTGCCGGCGGATAAAAGAAAGCACTGTAATCGCCAACAGAAAGGAGATTGTAAGATAAAAAACCAGACTGGCAATTTTTTTTAGCATTTAAACACCCTCATCCAATTTCCTGGTTTTGGTTGCCAAAACCGTGGGAAACGGCAAATAATGCAGCTTGTGTACGGTCCTGAAGCTCAAGCTTCTCTAGGATATTGCAAATATGTTTTTTTACTGTATTTTCACTGATAAAAAGCTTTTCGGCAATTAGTTTGTTATTTTTGCCTTCTGCCAGCTCCTGCAGAATTTCACGTTCTCTTTGTGTCAATTGGGCTAAAGGGTCCTCCTCATTGCTTTTCATAATCATATCAACAATTTCAGGGTCATAGTAACGCCGGCCCTGCGACACAAGGCGAATGACGGAAATTAATTCCTCCGGCAGCGCCCCTTTTAAAACATAAGCATCTACATTTTCTGCCACTGCCTGCATGATTTCTCCCTGAGATGAATACGATGTCAGAATTATAAAGCGGGCTTGGGAAATAAGCTTCCTGGCCTGGCGGATTAAAGTCAGGCCGCCCCCCGGCATTCTTAAATCCACAATAACAACATCGGGCTTTTGCGCAGCAATAACTGCCAAGCCTTCGTCACAGTCTCCGGCCATACCCACCACATTAAGATCTTGTGTCATCTGCAGTGCCTGTTCAACACCGCTGCGCACCAAGGGATGATCATCCACAATTACAACCTTCAATTTGCGGGCACCTCCTTCCTTATGTAGTCCAGAGGGATTTGACACAGAATTTTTGTTCCTTTCTGCAACCCGGTGTGGATTAGCAGTGTTCCTCCCAAGCTGCGGGCAAGTTCTTTCATATTGATTAGGCCCAAGCCGCCTTGTGTGGCGGCCGGAGTGGGGGTAAAACCACATCCGTTATCCGTAACAGATAGTTTAACCTGATCATCAGTCACAGTCATTTCCACTTTAATCTGACTGCAGTGGCCATGCCGCACGGCATTCCCCGTTGCTTCCCGGATAATGCGGTATAGTGAATTACGCAGAGCCGCCGACAAAGGGATGTGCATGTTTTCGGCCATAAAATCAATCTGTATGTTATTTAACGCACCGAAGTCGCCCAGGTAGGCACGTATATCTTCAACGAGCGGTTCTTCCCTGCGCTTATAAGTACTCATGTCGTAAATGGATGAGCGCAAATCACGCAGACTCTGCTGAGCCGTTCTTTGGATCAGGCGCAACTGTTGCTTTACTTCCTCACCCAGCTGTTCCTTTTTCAGTAATAAATCCAAACGGTAAATTAAGGCAAAAAGATTTTGTGTCACATTGTCATGAATCTCACCGGCGATACGGTCTTTTTCTTCCGCAATCATATACTCCTTGGCAATAGATTCCAGGGCATATTTATCCAGCGCTACGGCACACAGTTCCGCCAAAAATTTCATCGTTTGTTCCGTTTCCTCATGCCCGCCCCGGTGCTGCGGCAAAAAAGCTGAGAAAATGCCGTAATATTTTGTTCGTGAATAAACGGGAACAGTAAGCAGCGTCCCTTCTTCAAAGAGTGTTATTGTGCCTGCTTTTGCTCCCGCCTTTTGCAACTCAATGTATAGCCTTTTCACGGTCGGATACCATTCTTCTTCTGCCAGCACATGCCTGGGACCGCGGACAGTATAATAATGTTTTTGCTGGGATCCCTTTAAACCAAGAGGCACATCGACCAGGATAATGGCCTTGGTTACATCTGCCAGCAGTTTGACATAGGATGCGAACAGATTTATCACTTCCTGCGGATCGGTATTCTGGGAAAATGCCTCCACGGCACTGTAAAGTGATTTAATATGCCGGAGCTGCTTCTCCAGCAGGGCGCTTTGTCGTTGCAGGCTACAGAGATAAATATTGTAGAGCTGTGTAATCAGGGTAAAAAGAGCAAAAATAATAATGATGGTGAAGCCGGGCAGAAAGAATTGGTTTTCTGCCTGCTTATACACTGTCAGCCTGTCGGCTGCCAAAACCATGCAGGTAAAAAATGCCAACAGCAGCCAGCAGAAATACCGGGGCAAAAGCGAGGCCGAAAGTAAAATGGGATTAATGGCGTACCAGAGAAAAGGGCTGGCCATCCCCCCGGTAACATACAAAACAAAAATTAAGCCCGCCATTTCCAGGAAAACAAGCAGCTTCTTCTTCCTGTCCCCGCTCTTCTCGGCGTTGTATACCTTAATAAACAAACAGGCTTCTGCCAGCAAACAGGCGCAGACACCCAGTTTCAACGGAAACGCCGCGGCCGGCGGCCCTGCAAGATACAGCAGAGAGGTGACGAAAAGCGAAATATAGCGGTAAATATTCAGGTATTCACTGAGTTTGACCTTTTGCGCAAAAGCCTGATGTTGTCCGGATGATGTTGTTGCAGACACGCTCACCAGCTCCCACTGCCAATACTATTCTTTTCGCATCAACACATAGACTGTTTTATCATCAATCACACAAAAAGAGGACATGGGGGCTTTGGAAGCATGCAAAATTTCTTTTTCCTGCTGCTCTGCAATTCTCAGCAGATCCCGGAAATGATAGAGCGGAATAATGAAATAGTCGGAGGGAAATTCCAGGTTTTCCACATCCACAATACGGTGCCGGTATTTTTTACAAATTTTTTGCCATGAAGGCCCCGTCAGTGATGAAAATAAGAGCCTGTTTTTGGTCAAAGAGTATGCATATATAGTCACGATAATAAGCAGAAAAAGCGTTGCTGTCAGATAGATTTTTTTTGCCGTTGCCACAGTGAACTGATAATTAAAAAACCTGATATGGTTTTCCGTCACAACACTTGTTGTCAGATCTTCTTTCTGCTCGTACAGTTGCTGGCCTTCGGCAAAGACAAGGCCGCCGCCAAAAGAAAAGGCACATTCTCCGCTCAAAGGTTCGCTGTCCGCCATTTGAATTGTGCTTCTTACCACCAGCCTGTAATGATCGCGCGGCCTCACTTCAATCTCATCCGCGATTTGTGCAGCCAAATCAAGTGCTTCATTGAACGGGAGCGTAAAGCTTGTCTCGAACAGCCTGCTCCCTGCCTGTCCGGTTTCAGTAATTGTAAAAATCTGGTCCAATTCTTTTTCCCACTGGCCGGGAGACTGGATAAACAGTTTTACCTCAAAAGTGCCGTCAGGTTGCTGCACAGTTGTATCAACCAGATTTGCCCTTATCGTGATTATGACACTGTCCACAATTTTTAACGGGAAACCCTGCTCACCTAAGGGAAGGGGACCTGCTCCCTCGGGGTAAAGAATGCTTGGTGCGGCATACACGCCGTAATCATATGTAATTGTCTGGGAACGACTGCCGGTAATGATTTCTTCCCTCTTTTCCGGGCTGGCTGTAAAAGCCCGCACCGTCATGACAAGAGAGAAAAACAGCACGACAAGCAAAAAGGGCAGGATAATTTTACGGTAGCGCTTCATTGGCAACTCCTTTTCCGGTTTCAGATATTTGCTGTTGTTCAACAGTCTCCGGCTGTACTTCCTGCTGTACATTATCACCGGCAGTTGTTACTTCTTCCGGTGCGACTGCTCCACCCTCTATTTCATCACATGTCCCTTCCTCTCCCGCCTCCCGGATGTCACAGTCTGTGATGTCTGTTCCTTCCACTTCCTCACAAGTACAGGGCCGGCTTCCCGTTGCTTCCTGTGTGCCGGAGATAGTTTCCCCGCTCTCCCCGGCGGGAGCTTCCTCCCCCTGCAGCTCCCCGTTCCCAGCCGTTTCATTTTGCCCGGCAGGAGCTTTTATTTTGGCTTTCGCTTTCACATGAACCGGTATGGTTGTTTTGATTTCCACGTTTCCCCCTGACCACCGGCCGGTAAGCAGTACGGTGACAGGCACATCGCCCGCGCGATAATTGTCGGGCACGTATAGATCTATCTTCTGCGTGAGGCTGACAGTGTTTGCCGGCGGTATCAACTGCAGGCTCTCGTCATCTGTTGTGATCTCATAAGCGAGTTGGTCTGCTATATTATTGGTCAGCAGGAGGAATTCTTGCCGCTCACCCTGAGTAATGGTGTAATTACTGTCCGGGCAGACCAAGGATACCAATCCGTCCTCCGCCGGTACAATCTCCAGAAAAACCCGGTTAAACACTGAAGCAGAACTGTAACTTGCCGCATGCTTCAACCCCAAAAATACCATAAAGACAACCACAGCCAGAATGAACGTCTTTTTCAAAAGCCCACCGCCCTCCCTTTCTGTGGTTACTGTAAACAAGCCGCTTGTATAACAATTTTCCAACACTTTAATTATAGCAGTGGCATACTGTAAATTTTGTTATATTGTGGTACGCAAAA
>DUUE01000335.1 GCA_012841735.1 Bacillota bacterium
AACGGCTTACTTTTTCACTGTCTGTTCTTTAAAGGTCGGGAGAAGCGGGAATTCTATTCCTGAGCCGGGTCCTGACCACAAAAATAATAAGGAGGTAATAAATTTGAAGTACAAGTATTCTCAAGGCTCTTTAGACAAGCCGGATGGTATCTATTTCCAGAATATGACAGGGCATGAAGTCGAAGAACGCCTCAAGAAAAACGACATTATCATTATCCCCGTCGGTGCCACAGAGTATCATGGCAAAGGCCAGGTCTACGGTGAAGATGGTTTCCTGGTAACCAGGATGGCGGAAATCGTTGCCAGGGAAACGGGCTGCACAGTTTCGCAGCCGGTCTGGTTCGGTTCACACCCGGCCAACCAGCTGGGTATGCCGGGAACAGTTGTCATACCTGAAGAAACATTTATCGCTTATTTACGTGCCATTATTGCCGGTTACTGGAATGCCGGTTTCCGCAAGCAGATCCTGATTAATGGGCACGGCCAGGAGTATGTAATTCCCAATGCCATTCAGCAATTCGGTAAAATCTGCCAGGTTCCGGCGGTGCTGGCATTTGTCAACTGGCCCACGGTCATTGCCCCTTACTTAAAAGACAAAAAACGCGGCGGCAAATATTTTGATACACCGTTCAGGCATGCGGATGAGGTCGAGGCATCCTATTCCCTGGCTTTGTTCCCCGAACTGAATAAAAAAGAGTATATGGAAGACAGTAAGAAAGAGCCAAAAGGTTTCTTCCCCGAAGGTCATGTGGATCTCGGCGGAGACATTTACCAGTATCCTATCCCCGGGCATGCACAGTACGGTATGGGCGGCCTGGAAGTAATCAATTATCCTGAAGGAGTTATCGGCAAGCCTACTTTGGCCGACGCATCCAAGGCTGAAGACGGACTGGAGTTTTTAATTGACTACCTGATTAAACTGCATAATGATATCCTGGATCGTTTCCCGCCCGGCAAGCTGCCTGAGCCTGAACTTGTAACAGAACAGGATCGCAAAACCATTGAAGAGTTGCTGAAAGGGCCCTTTAATGGAGGCAAGAGCTTGTACTCCTACAGATATCCCATTTAAGAGGGGAAGATAATTCTAAAGGATAAGAGGTGCGATATGTCTGACGTTAAAAATACTTTTATGCAGGTAATCAATGACCGCAGAAGTATCCGCAACTACACGGACGGCAAGGTGTCGGAAGAAGATCTCCACATTATTCTGGAGAGTGCCAGGCAGGCACCATCCGGTGAAAATGCCCAGCCGTGGAGATTTATTGTCGTGAAAGATCCCAAAAATAAAAAATTCCTTTCCGATCTTTCACGCCGGGGCAGCGGCCGCAGGTTTACAGGTGAGTTTTTAAGCAAACAAATGCAGGAGCGCTTTAAAGGCCTCGAGGACGAAGCGAAAAGGGAGGCTGCTTACAAAAAGCTGACCTCCGGTGATGTGTCCGCTTTTGTCAACGAATCGGACGTCATCATTATCGTGTTCGGCAAAAAGGAAGTCTGGGACCTGCCGTTTGACACTTCCGCCGCCATTGAAAATATGCTTTTGGCCGTAACCGCCCTGGGGCTGGGTGCCTGCTGGCTTGTGGCGCCGTGCATTGATGTGCGCGATGAACAAATGCTCAATGAATACTTCGGTATTACCGATGAGTATAAAACAATCAGCATCATTGCCATCGGCCAGCCTTCCCGCATTCCCAGGCCGCGGCCGAGAATACCCCTCGAGGACCTGGTATTCTCTGAGAAGTTTGGCGACCCGTACTATAAAAAGGAGAATGAATAGGAGGGGCCCGCATGAGCAACAAGCTGGATAGGTTTAAAGATACACTGATTTATGAATCACAAAAGGAATTTTACGATGAACGCGGCAAAGGCGCCCGTTACCGGATGACAACGGTGGGTGTGTCTTTCTTCCAGGAAGAGCTTAAGAACCTGAAAGACTTGCCGGGTCTGGTAGCCTGGTTGCAGGACAATCATTTTGCCGAAAAAATCGATATGACGGAAGACAACCTGTCTGTAGAGCTGAAAGTAAAAGGCTGCTGCCTGCGCAGCGTTACAGACGGCTTTCGCAAAATGAACCGGCAGCCGTTAAGCTGCCCCATTGCCAACGTTATTATGGCCTCCATGGAATTAAACGGCAGCATGCCGCCGGAAATTCTCCCCATAGAATTTGATGGCGATGTCTGCACAGTAAAAATGGCAAAAATCTTTACTTCTGCTGTTGTTGAATAAGGGTGACATGCCGGTGAAAAGCAAAGTGAGGCAACTGCAGGACGTGGTCCGGGAAATCCCCGGTCGCGGTGCGGAAATTGCCATGGGCGGTTTTGCCATCAGCAGATGTCCTGTAGCTTTTGCCAATGAACTTATCCGGCAGGGGAAAAAAGATCTTATCCTGTATGAAACTATCGGCGGTTTTACAGCTGATCTTTTGGTCGGTGCAGGAACCGTCAGGCGCTATTCCTACGGTGGCGGCTCCCTTGACAAATTCGGCCAGCTCCGCCGTGTAAACGAGGGAATTGAAAACGGCACACTGGATGTCAGGGAGTATACCGCTCTCAGCCTGAACCTGCGTTTTCTGGCAGGCTCTCTGGGCATACCCTATATACCGTCCAAAGCATTGCTGGGGACTGATATTCTGGCCGGCCTGCTGGTGAAGGACCGTGAGGCGGTTATGGTGCAGGAATCGCCTTTTGACGGCGAGCAATATGTCTGCTACCGCTCTCTCCGGCCCGAGTACGCAGTTATCCACGCACCTTATGCCGATGCCGGGGGTAATGTAGTGATTTACGGCCCCACCTGGGATGCCGAACTGGCCAGGGCTGCCGGAAAACTGATTGTCACTGTGGAAAAAGTCGTATCATCCGAATTTATCCGGCAGCACCCGGAAACGGTGGTTATATCCGGCCTCCATACGTATGCAGTATGCGAAGTGCCTTACGGCGCCTACCCCACTTCAGTTTACAGGGCATATGATTATGATGCCGACGTGCTGTCTGCTTATGGCAGGCTGAACAGGAAACAAGCTGAGTTTGATCAGTGGCTAAAGGAATATGTCTTGGGCACCGGAGACCACAAAGAGTTCCTGCTCAAGCTGGCCGGAAAGGATAAACTTGCCTCACTGCAGGCAGACCCTGTGTTCGGTTATGCAAAGGAGGCTCAGTAGATGGCGGCGGTGACTTATACAACCAACGAGTTGATGGCCGTCACTGCCGCCAGAGCCCTGCAAGACGGCCAAAATGTGATTGTGGGCCTGGGACTCCCCCAGGTTGCCGCCCTGCTGGCCAAAAGCACCCATGCACCCAATCTGAACATCATTTATGAAATCGGCGTTGTCAACGCCGAAGCCGCAGACCCCGGTGTGGGCATTGCCGATCCCAGGTTGTGGTATCGCAGTGAATATTTCACCAGT
>DUUE01000061.1 GCA_012841735.1 Bacillota bacterium
GACGAAGAGATCTGCCGGGGAGTACATGTCTGGCGTGTCAGACCCTATCACCTGGTGCCGCGGGATTTTATTTCCGGTATTCTGCAATATAACCTGGCCATGCTGGAAAAAACACTGTCCCTGTTCCTTGCCGGGTATGATTTTGATTTAATCCATGCGCATGACTGGCTGGTGGCGTATGCGGCCCGTGCCGTCAAACATGCCGCCCGCCGTCCGCTGGTAGCAACAATCCATGCCACGGAGTATGGCAGAAATCACGGCCTCTATACTGATGAGCAGCGTTATATCAGTGATGTGGAATGGTGGCTGACCTATGAGGCCTGGAAAGTTATCTGCTGCAGTACTTATATGTTTCACGAATTACAAAGAGTCTTTCATCTGCCCGCTGATAAAATAGCAGTGATACCGAACGGCGTGGATGTGCGCCAGTTTGCAGGCGGCAGGCAGGACGCGAAAATCCGGGAACGCTACGCAGCCTCCGATGAAAAAATTGTCTTTTTTGTCGGCCGCCTGGTCCGGGAAAAGGGTATCCATGTCTTGCTGGATGCCGCTCCCCAGGTCCTGGCGGCAGAACCGAAAGTGAAATTTATAGTGGCGGGCAAAGGGCCCGCCCTGGAGACACTGCGCCAGCAGGCCAGGAGCATGGGGCTGGCAGCACGCTTTTGTTTCACCGGCTACATTGATGATGATGTGCGCAACGCCCTTTACCGTTCAGCCGCCGTGGCCGTTTTTCCCAGCCTTTACGAACCGTTTGGGATTGTGGCCCTGGAAGCCATGGCGGCGGGCGCGCCTGTCGTTGTGGCCGACACCGGCGGGTTGGCGGCTATTGTGAACCACGGTGAAACAGGTTTAAAGTGTCGCCCGGGCGATGCCGCGTCCCTTGCCGCCCAGACAATTGCCCTGCTGAAAAACCCCGTTTTGGCCCGGCAGTTGGCGCGGAGGGCGGCAGCCCTGGTGGAAAAAGAGTATGCCTGGCAGGAAATAGCCAGGCAAACGCGGAACATTTACCAGCAGGTACTGTCCGCTTACAACCGGAGCGACTGGGTTGTGCCGCCGCACAAAAGCGGCGGACAGGACGAGTTTTTCCCGGAAGTACGCACACAGCAGCTTTTTAGCTGATTCAGGAGGGAACTTAATGAAAGCAATCATCATGGCCGGCGGAGAAGGGTCCCGGCTGCGCCCGCTGACCTGCGACCGTCCCAAACCAATGGTCCCGCTTATGAACCGACCGCTGATGGAACATATTGTGGCGCTGTTAAAACGTCATGACCTGAAAAATATCGGGGTTACACTGCAATATTTGCCGGAACAAATCAGGGATTATTTCGGCGACGGCCGTGATTTCGGTGTCTCCATGCAATATTTTGTGGAAGATTCGCCGCTGGGGACGGCAGGCAGCGTGAAAAACGCCGGCGATTTTCTGGATGAGACTTTTCTTGTCATCAGCGGGGATGCACTGACTGACTTTGATTTGCATAAAGCCATTGCTTTCCACCGGCAGAAAGGCGGAGTGGCCACACTGGTCCTTACTTCCGTGGCCACACCGCTGGAATACGGCGTGGTCATAACGGAGCAGGACGGCAGGATTGTCCGTTTCCTGGAAAAGCCGAGCTGGAGTGAAGTTTTCAGCGATACGGTCAATACCGGTATTTATATCCTGGAGCCGGAAGTACTGCAGCTGATCCCGGAGGGAAAAATGTTTGACTTTGCCAGAGACCTCTTCCCGCTCCTGATGCGGGAAGGCCATACGCTCTATGGATATGTGGCGGAAGGCTACTGGTGTGATATTGGCAGTATAGAGCAATACCATGCGGCGCACCTTGATGTTCTGCAGGGAAAAGCAAAACTGGAACTTCTGCCGCCGCAGGCGGAGCCGGGCATTTATCTCGCGGAAAATGTGCTGATAGAGCCGGGTGCTCGCCTTATTCCCCCGGTATTTGTCGGCAGCGGCTCCCGGATCGAAAACGGTGCCCGGGTGGGGGAATATTCAGTTATAGGCTCCGGAACACAGGTGGAAGCGGAGGCTTCCGTCAAGCGCAGTATTCTTTTCCGCAATACATATATAGGTCCCCGGGCCGAGCTGCGCGGCGCCGTGCTCTGCAACCGGGTCCGGGTCATGTCCGGAACGTCCCTTTTTGAAGGTGCGGTTGTGGGTGACGACTGTGTGCTGGAGGAAAATGTCACCGTCAAACCGGATGTCAGGATTTGGCCCCATAAACGCATCGAAAGTGGCAGTATGCTCGCCGAAAGCGTCATCTGGGGGACAAAGCCGGCCAGAAA
>DUUE01000172.1 GCA_012841735.1 Bacillota bacterium
ACAGCGTCTCACTGTCCACCAGGTTTTTGGCGCACCCCAGTGAGACCAGGGCAACAGCAATTTCCTCCGTCATGATCCGTCCTCCCGGGTAATAAGTACCTTTTCAGTATAACGGAGAAAAGGCGGCCCTGTCAAAGGCAGTCCGGTTTTACTGTCCGCACCGCAATCTGTAAAAAAAAATACAACCTTTCCCTGAAGGGTAAAGGTTGCTTGTATCTTACTCTCTGACAATAAAAAGAGTATACGCCCTCTGCATGTCCGGCAAATCCACCTGCTGTCCGCAGACAGACAGGGTAAAAGCATTTGGATTGCCGATACGTATGCGCAGCTCCTGTGCGGCTGCAGCCGCCCGTGCCTGGCCTTGCTGCAGCGTTCCCTGAAATGTTTCCTGTCCGTCGGTGTGAACACTGATCCAGCAGGGGCCGGAAAAAGACATGTCAGCTTCCAGTGTTTCTGCATTGCGGACAAGGTAGCGGATCTCTGTGGAAGTCGTGTCCCGCTCCACGGTGACTTCCTCCGGCACAGGCAAATCCGGTTCTTCTTCCTGCGGGGACGGCGGTTCACTGTTCTGCGGCTCAGGTTCTTCTTCCACGACGGGAGGCGGATCTGCCTGTAAAAACCTGTCGTTTATAAACCGCACAAGAAGATAGGTACAGCCTGCCAGCAGCAGAACAAGCACTGTTGCTGTCAGAGACTTGAAAATTTTTATTTTTCTGCGCTTGCGTTTCTTGACAACCCGGGGGGCCGCTGCCGGTTCCTCGGTTGCTGTATGTGTGCTGCGGTGGTAAAGGTCCAGCATTTCCCGGGCATCGAGGCCCAGCTCGGTGGCATATGTGCGCAGTGCACCCTTTAAATATACTTCACCGGGAAATACTTTATAATTTTCCTCTTCCAGAGCCAGGAGATATTTCTTGGGGATCATGGTCCGTTCAGTGATATTATCCACAGTCAGACCAAGACGCTCACGGGCTTCCCGCAACTCCTGCCCTATTCCCGACATATCTTCACCCCACTTCATCTCGGATTACATCGTTTCACGGTCAAACAGCAATCTTCTGGCCTGTTCAGGTGTAATCAGGACTTCCCTGGCTTTACTGCCCTCAAACTTGCCGACAAAACCGCGTCGTTCCATATCATCAACCAGGCGTGCCGCCCTGGTGTAGCCTATGCGGAAACGCCTCTGCAGCAGAGAAATGGATGCTGTGCCTGCTTCGGCAAAAAGCAGCACCGCCTGCGGGAACAGTTCATCTTCCTCGTAAAAATCTTCTTCTTCACTTTCCTCCGGCAGCAACTGTTCTGCAAATTCAGGCTCTCCCTGGCTGCGGATAAAGTCAAGCAGTTGTTCCAACTGCCTTTCGTTGATAAAAGCTCCCTGAATCCGGAAAGGTTTGGGCATACCGAGGGGGTGAAAGAGTGCGTCGCCGCGGCCGAGCAGTTTTTCGGCGCCACCCATATCCAGGATAGTGCGGGAATCCGCCTGGGAAGAAACGGCAAAGGCTATCCGGGAAGTGATATTGGCCTTAATTACACCGGTAATGACATCCACCGAAGGGCGCTGTGTGGCAATTACCAGGTGAATGCCGGCGGCTCGTGCCATCTGTGCCAGCCGGGCAATGGAGTCTTCCACATCGGCGGCGGCAACCATCATCAAATCGGCCAGTTCATCTATAATCACCACAATATAGGGCAGGATTTCTTTTTCCTCATTTTGCTCCCTTTTCCGCTCATTATAACTGTGAATATCCCTGACATTTTCCCGGGCAAATACTTCATAGCGGTGTGACATTTCTTTCAGCATGTTTTTCAGTGCCAGGGAAGCTTTTTTGGCGTCTGTCACCACCGGCAGCAACAGGTGTGGTATGCCGTTAAAAGCGCTTAGCTCAACCACTTTCGGGTCAATCATGACAAACTTGACTTCCTGCGGGCGCGCCTTAAAGAGAATACTGGCGATCAGGACATTAATACAGACGCTTTTGCCCGAACCGGTGGAACCAGCAATCAAAAGGTGCGGCATTTTCATCAGGTCGGCCACTACCGCATTACCGGTAATGTCCTTTCCCAGGGCAACAGTCAGCACCGACTCCGCTTTTTGAAACTGCCCGTCCTCCAGCACTTCCCGCAGGTAAACGGGGGCAATTACTTTATTGGGTACTTCCACACCAATGGCAGCCTTGCCGGGAATAGGCGCCTCGATGCGGACATCGGGAGCCGCCAGATTTAAAGCCAGGTCATCGGCCAGAGAGACGATTTTACTTACTTTCACACCAGTTTCCGGCTGGAGCTCGTAACGTGTCACCGTCGGTCCTGATTGTGCATCCACCACTCTTGCTTTCACACCAAAACTTTCCAGGGTTTTTTCCAGGATTTTTGCCCGTTCCGCCAGTGTTTTCTGCGCCTGTGTATCGCGCTGTTTCGGTGGTTTCGTCAGGATCTTCAATGGAGGCAGGACATAATCATCCCCCGATGCGCTTTTTCCGGCGGGGGCATTTTCAGCGACCGTTGTTTCCTGCGCTTCCTGCAGGCCAGCATCGGTGACGTCTTTGCTTTGCACCTGCTGCTGCACGGGAAAAGGAATCACGGGGGCCTGTCGTTTTTTGGCCTCATGTTTGTCCAGGTCAAAAATGGTAGCCTGGCCGCCTGCCGGCGGCTCTGCCGCGGCAAAGCCCTGCCCGTTGAAGGACGGGAAAACAGTTTCCGCTTCCCCCTCCCGGCTGCCTTTTCCGTTAAAGGACGTTTCCTTTTCCCCTCCGGCAAAGAAGTCGGCGAGGCCGGAAACTGTTTTTTTGATACCATACCAGAGAAGGCGGACAAGATATGCCAGGCAGTTCGCTGCAGTGCGCAGCAGACGCCCCAGGGAAATATTTGTGACCAGAAGAAAAGCAATGATAAATAAAGCTATCAGGACAATATAACTGCCTATATCACGGAAGAGAAAATAAAAGAGTGAAGTAAGCAGGGCACCGCTGACACCCCCGCCCAGCTGCTGCATCCCGAGGCGGAAAAAGGCCCTGTAATGTCCCAGGTCCAAAACCAGTTCCCGGCTTTTTTCCAGAACCTGCAGATGGGCAAAAACGAGCAGGATGACAACAACCAGCAGAAAGCCTGCTTTCCTCTGTTTGAGGTGTGGTATTTTCCAGGGCAGGATTTCCTGGAGCCCCACTGCCATTAAAACAACCGGCAGCAAAAGCGACACTTCCCCAAAAAGCATGCGCAGGACATTGCTGAAAAAGATCCCCACCTCGCCGGTCTGGCGCGGGAAAAACAGGGCGGCAAAAGCCAGGGCAGCCAGGGCAATAATCAGAATGGCCCTGATTTGCTGTCTGATTTCGTCACGGACATTATGAACCGCCATCTATCACACCTTCTCAGTTTAACCAGGTTAACAAAAGAGCAACAATTCCCGCACACCAGCAATAATAGGCGAAATAATGAAATTTGCCGGAACGGAGAACTTTGACAAAGAGCCGGATGGCCAGTATGCCGGAAAGGAATGCCGCCAGCATGCCCAGCAGCATGCCCGGCGTAATTCCACTCAACCCGCTCACAGCCAGATCTTTTGCTTCCAGCAGGGTGGCACCCAGAATGACAGGGATGGACACCAGAAAAGAAAAACGGACGGCCGTCTCTCTGTCCAGTCCCAGCCAGAGAGCGGAGGTAATGGTGGCACCGCTGCGGGAAATGCCGGGAATGATGGCTATTCCCTGTGCCACACTGATGAGGAGCGCATCGGCTGCCGTCATGGTCGCTTCATTTTTTTTGCCCGGGCGGAGATGCGCCAGGGTGTAAAGCAGGCATCCCGTCACCAGCAGCATAAAGCCGGTGGTGGCGGGTGATTCATAAAAACCGGCAAAATAGTCCTTCAGGAGCACACCCATCAGGCCGGTGGGAATGATTCCCAGAACGAGCATCAGAAAAAAATGTCTTTCCTGCTTTTTGCCGGTAACATTGCGTAAAATTCTTATGATATCGTGACCAAAAACACAGAGCACAGAAACAAGAGTCCCGAAATGCACCATGATCTCAAAGGTGATGCCCGCTTCCCTGACGCCCAGGAAATGCTGGAAGAGAACCAGATGTCCTGAGCTGGAAACAGGCAGGAATTCTGTTAAACCCTGAATAATACCCAGAAAGATACCTTCCAGTATTCCCATGCGGACCTCCCGGCGGAGAAAACTGCCGTCAATGCTTATTTAAAACCATTTTCGTATCATTTCGCTAAAAGGAGGTAAAATCCTCTTTTTTACATGTCGCTCCGTCCTGACAAGGTTTTCCACCAGCGCCTGAAACGGCTTCAGGAAGAGGAGCAACAAGATTGCACCGCACAGATTGTAGAGAGTGTGCGCATTGGCCAATTGCCGGGGCAGCGTCTGTGCCGAAACGGCCGCCACACGGATGAAAAGGGGAAAAACCGGCAACAGCAAAATAACACTGCAGACATTAAACAGTAAGTGGGCAAGAGCGGCCTGCCTGGCTGTTTTTCCACTGAAAAAACCGGCCAGCAGCGTGTCTGCACAAGTACCGATATCCGCCCCCATCATGATGGCCACTCCGGCAGGCAGATTCAGGACACCGGCCCGGGTGAGAGACAGTGTGATCCCCGCCACCGCACTGGAACTCTGCACAATTGCCGCCGCCACAGCACCGACGGCTACCCCCAAAAGGCGGCGGTGTGCCGCCAGGGCAAGTACAGTCGCAAACCAGGCTGTTTCCCGCAGGGGAATGACGGCAGTTCCCAGCAGTTTCATTCCTGCCAGCAGGACGGCAAGCCCACATAACGCCCTGCCGGCCACACGCAGCTTTTCTGTTCCGCAGGCAAGCAGCAGGAGACCAAGGGCGGCAGGCAGCAGGGCATAATCGGCCAGGTTGAATGACAGCAACTGGCCGGTGACGGTTGTCCCCACATTCGCCCCCATAATTACGGCAATGGCGGCATGCAGCGGCAGCAGTCCCGCATCAGCCAGGCCCACCACCAGCAC
>DUUE01000198.1 GCA_012841735.1 Bacillota bacterium
ATGATGGATCCACCGGTACTGCAGGAAGGCTCCGCGGCGGAGCCGGGACGGTGGTCTGAGAGCTGCAACAGGCACTTATTCTGATCGGGCACTTTATACTTGATCTCTGAAAAAAAGTAAAGGAGGAGCGAGTAAATTGGTTTTTAGCCTCAATTCACCACCCGCAATTCTTTTCGGAAGCGGCGCTTCCAAGCAGACCGGCACCAAAGTAAAGGAGCTGGGATGTGAAAAGGTCCTTGTCGTTCACGGTAAATTTATTAAAAAAAGCGGCATAGCAGACCAGGTTATTGATACCCTCCTGGCAGAGGGTATTGAGGTTGTGCGCTTTGAAGAGGTTGAACCAGATCCGCCCGATGAGATTATCGAAAGAGGCGCCGTAGTCGCCAAAGAAGCGCAAGTCGACGGGATTATCGGCATCGGCGGCGGCAGCGCGCTGGATACAGCCAAAGCAATTAACGTCCTGCTGGGGAACCCTTCACCCATTACACGTTACCTGGACAAAAGTTTAAAAATGAATCCGGGGAAAGTTTTGGTGCTGCTGCCCACAACCGCAGGTACAGGCAGTGAAGCCAACGCCGTCAGCGTGATTACCGATACCAAGAGAGGCGTCAAAGGCGGCGTGATCGGCCCGGCTTGTGTGCCCAACCTGGCCATTGTGGACCCGGATTTCACCCTGGGGCTGCCGGCCAAAACAACTGCAGTTACCGGTATGGATGCATTTGCCCACGGTGTGGAATCAATGACTACAATCCTGGCCAATCCCATGGGAGATATGTACTGTGAAAAGATTATCTCCCTGGTAAGCAAGTACCTTCCCATAGCGGTCAAAGACGGAAACAATCTCGAGGCCAGAACCAATTTGAGCTTTGCCGCCATGATCGCAGGTATGTCCTTTGACAATACCATCCTGCATTTGGGACACGCCATTGCCCACTCCATGGGCGCTGTTTACCATATTGCCCACGGTATCGCCTGTGCCATTGCCACCCCGGTAGTAGTAGAGTATATCGCCGATGTTGTACCGGAGAAAATCAAAGTTATCGGCAAAGCCATGGGCTTGGATGTGGCGGACATGAATCCCGCAGACGCGGCAAAAACGGTGGCCGACGCCATCAGGGCCCTCTCGAAGGAAATTGGTATTCCGACAATGAAAGAACTGGGCATAGAAAAAGATACGCTGCATAAAGTAGCCGAGCTGGCAATACACGACGATACTTATATGTTTACTCCGAAGGAAGCTCCCAAGGAGACTATCCTGGAACTGCTCCACCGTGCTTATGAGCAATAAAACAAGTTAATAGCACCCAGCATAAAGAAATACCGTGCCGCTTCCGCAGCACGGTTTTTCTTGTTCATGCCGGCCGGGATTTCCTCCTGGCAGGAAAGAAAAGGGAAAATGAGCCTTTTTGTAGAACAACTATAAAAAAACGTGTCGCCTGTGCGGCTGGCTGTGGCAAAAGCCGCTTGCAGGAAACAGGAGGGAGAAAATGCCGACCGTTACGGAATGCAATGAATATGGCGGCAAGTTGGAAGAGTTGTTGCTGTTGAGATATGCACCCATTGCCATCAGGCTGCTGCAGCGGGAAGACGAAATCCCGGAGGGTGCCGTTCGGCCTAAAAAAGACCTGGGGATTCATCTGGCTTTATGCCAGGCCTTTGCCATGGTCCGCCGCCAACGCGTCTGCCTTGCCATGCTGAAAGAAGATCACTGGTGTGTCTGGCCGCTGATTAGCTTCGGGCTGGTGGAATTCCGCGAGGGAGAGGAATATTACGACAAAGTGGTGACCGCCAATTTTGTGGAAGATCCGGCGAAAGCAAAAGCATTTTTTGCCAAGTCATACCCGCGCCTGGAAGAAGGCGCCTGTGCCGGGATGGTGATGGCTCCGCTCTCTACGGCCAATTTTGTGCCCGATTTGGTCCTGGTGTATTTGCGGCCGTCCCAGTTGCGCAGTATGCTGATGGCCGTCAAATATAAAACCGGTGAACTGCTGGAATGTGGTCTTGATTCGGTTGATTCATGCGTCCATTCCACCATACCGGTAATTAAGCACGGCAAATACAATGTTACCGTCCCCGATCCGGGCGAATATGAACGCGGGCTCACCGATGAAGATGAAATGATTTTTTCCGTCCCCGGCAATAAACTGGCCGAGCTGGCGGAAGGACTGGACCTGATTGCAAAACGAGGGTTTGGCTATAAGCAGCTTTTTATGGAGATGCAGACGGACTTTCCCCGGCCCCTGTTTTATGACAATCTGTTTAAAATGTGGGGACTGGACCAGGGTGAAATCTGGAAACGCTAGCCTGTCCGGGGAGCAAATAAAAGAAAGGCGGGTTTGCCCATGGCGACAATAAAGGATTATAACCGTTTCGCAGAGGACTTGGAAAAAATGCTGCTTTTGCGTACGGCTCCCATTGCCTTGAAAATGCTGGAGCATGAAGAGGACGTCCCTGAAGGAGCGCTGCGTCCCAAGCGGGACCTGGGCGAACATCTGACCCTGTGCCAGGCCTTTTCCCTGGTCAGGCGCCGGGGAACCACAGTGGCCATGCTGAAAGAGGATCACTGGTGTGTCTGGCCCGTCATTGCCCTTGGCCTGGGAGAGTGCAACGAGCAATGTGTGGACGAAGTGCATGATAAACTGTTCATTAAAGACCCCGCTCTCGGCAGGGAGGTCTTTCTCAAACTGTTCCCGCGGCTTGAATACGGAAAGTATGCCGGGCTGGTACTGGCGCCCCTGAAAACGGCGGATTTTACACCGGATATTGTGCTTGTGTACGGCAACCCCTTCCAGGTAAGAAGTTTGCTGTGGGTGCTGCGCTATCATACCGGGACCATTGATGACTGCACTTTCGAGGTTGAATTTTCCTGCGTCTATGCCACCGTTCCGGTTCTGCAGACAGGCAAGTTCCGCGCCACCTTCCCGGACCCGGGGGAGTATGAGCGGGCTTTTTCCGATGAAGAGGAAATGATTTTGTCCTTCCCCGGCAGTAAAACGGCAGAACTTGTTGAGGGGTTAAAGCATTTTGAGCAGATTAAATTCGGGTACAGAAACCTGGCTAAAGTAATGAAATACGATTTTCCCCGTCCCCAGTTTTATGACGATTTATTTAAAATGTGGGGGCTGGACCGTGGAGAGATCTGGAAGCGGTAATTGTTGCAGCAACTTTTTGCGGCATGCGCGCAAAAAAAGACGCACGGCCTAAGCCGTGCGCCTGTATGGCAAACACTTTTCCTTAGCCGGCGGCCGGCGCCTTGTCGTAGGCTTCCATGGCGGCCGCCAGGCAGTCGGCAACACCGTTAATGCCGACTGTCAGCAAGGTGGTCAGGATGGCGCCGCGCACCTCTTCACGGGTGGCACCGGCTTTTTTGGCAAAGGCGGCGTGGCCGGCCACCGAACCGACGGCGCCGCGGCTTGCCTGGATGGCTATGTATATCAGCTGGAAAGTCTTTTCGTCGAGTCCGCAATTCTTTTGAATTTTGCCGGCATACTCAAAAAAAGCCTGCATTGTTTCCGGTGATTCCTTTTCCCAGACGGCAAAAAAGTTTGGTCCTGACATATAAATTCCATTCCTCCTGTCCTGTTATCTGAACATATTGTACCACAGGACCAACGTTTAGGGAATTACCGGAAAGAAAAAACTTACAATCTTACGGAAAGTTGGTTTGCAAGGAAAGTAATACAGGAAGAGATATTGTTTCACAGGGCAGAAGATGGTACTATTAGTTCAGGGTGGCCTAGTCTTTACATAGGCGGTTGATGCACAGCATATGCTGTCATTCCACTAAGAGAAAAAGGAGTGAGCGACGGGAATGAAGGACTTTGCGGGAAAGATTGCTTTTATTACAGGCGGTGCTTCAGGTGCCGGGTTTGGCCAGGCACAAATCTTTTCCGAGGCGGGGATGAAAGTAGTCATTGCCGATATCCGCCAGGACCATCTCGACGAAGCGCTGGCGTATTTTAAGGAGAAAGGTGCACCGGTACACGCAATCAAGCTTGATGTTACCGACCGTGCCGCTTTTGCCGCGGCGGCTGACGAAGTGGAAAAAGTGTACGGCGGTCCCCCGGATTTGCTTGTTCTGACCGCCGGGGTTAATGTGTTCGGCCCGGCGGAGGCATCTACCTATGACGATTATGACTGGGTTGTGGGCGTCTGTTTTGGCGGTGTTGTCAACGGTCTTGTTACCTTTGTGCCGCGCATGATCAAAGCCAAAAAAGGCGGTTATATTGCGGCAACCTCATCCTGGGGCGCTTTTAACGCCGGCTCAATGACTGCGCCTTATACTGCCGCCAAGGCGGCCGTGCTCAGCCTGATGGAAAGTTATTATGTGTCGCTTAAGCCTTATGGTATCGGCGTATCCGTGCTGTGTCCGGCCAATATCAAATCCAGGATCTATGAAGCGGCAATTAAAAACCGCCCCGAACACCTGAAAAACACCGGCTACAATGTCAACGAAGAAACGCAGAAATTCCTTGCCTCGATCCACGAATACGGGATGGATCCGCGTGAGCTTGCCGTCTGGCTGAAGCAGGGCATCGAAAATGAACAGTTTCTGATTGTGCCGTATTCCAGCGGGCCGAGAATGGTTGAACTTGCGCTGCGCCGTTTTGTTGACTATGCCAGCCCCGAAGGCATGAAACGCCTGGAGGAACGCCAGAAGCAGCCTCCCACAGAAGAGGAACTGCAACATATGGCCGAACGGGAGGGTTATGACCCGAGAACGGGGCCGCGCTTCATGAACAGTGATGTCGGGTTTGCCAAGGCCAGAAAAGACCTGGATTGGGTTGACCCCGGCAAAAAAGCGAAATAATTTTCAGTTTATATGGCCGCCGCCGGGCGGCTTTTTTCTGCAGGCCGGGCGCGGCAGAAAAAGTGAACCCCGTCCCCTGTGCGGGGACGGGGTCTGAAGTGTGCGGCAAAAACCGCGTGCAGCGCCCGCGGTGTAGATACTTTTATAATGCTATTTCAACCGGGTCTGCGGTGAAGGAACTAATGGTGGCCTTGCCGTCAGTCAGGTAAAAGACTTCATACAGGCCGTCATCGGCGGCATACATCCTTCTGAGTCCGGGGTTGGCATTCAGCATTGCTTCGCGGGCTTCCACCCTGTCGTCGCGATGGGCTTTGGCTTCCAGGCGGAGCCATTTTTCGCCGTTGTAGGCGCAAATTTCTATCTTGGGGTTGGCCAGAAGCTGCTGGAAGACTTTCTTTTGGTTGTTCAGGCAAATATAAGTTTTCCCGTCAATTTCGGCAATGGCACCGAAGGGACGGACACGGGGCTGGTCTCCCTCACAGGTGGCAATGTAAAAGCACTGGCAGTTTTTAATGAATTCCACGACTTGGTTCATGCAGAATACTCCTCTCCTTGTAATTTTTCTCACAAATTAATACTATCACGATTTGCAATGATTGCAAATACAAATAAATACTGACAGCAGGCGAAAAGACACGTTTTTTGCCGCCGGGCGGGCAAAAATTATGGGTATGATTCTTTTTCTGAAAATGTTACAATAGAAAAAAGTAACGGCATGAGCCTTTTCTGCCGGAAGCGATACTTGTTTTGCCGCTCCCCGGTGCGGTAATGCAAAAAAACTTACAGGCAGGTGGATTACATGGAAAGCTACGACAAAAGGAAAACACTTTTTCTGGCGCAATTTTCTTTATTGCTGGCTATAGAGGCTATCGTCTGTTTTACAGCCCTTGGTTCCATTCCCATCGGGCCCATTGTGGCCACATTATCCCATGTCCCGGTAATTATAACTGCGATCGTGCTGGGGACTAAGGCCGGCGCCGCCATGGGCTTTTTCTTTGGACTTTTCAGTTTTATTGTCTGGACTTTTATTCCGCCTTCCCCCATCGCGTTCGTCTTTACACCGTTTTATTCACTGGGGCAGTTTCAGGGTAATTTCTGGAGCCTGGTGATTTGTTTTGTGCCCCGCATTCTCATTGGTGTGGTGACAGGCGCTGTTCATACTTCCCTCGTCAGGCGCCGGCGTGTGCTGTCCTATATCCTGAGCGGTGTCCTGGGAACGCTGGTCAACACCTTTCTCGTGCTGGGCGGAATCTATGTTTTCTTCGGGCAAAATTATGCCAGCGTCATCGGTGTGGAATACAGCGTGCTGCTGAACCTGATCGGCATGGCCGTGCTTACCAACGGTGTGCCGGAGGCTGTCATCGGAGGTTTTCTTGCGCTGGCAGTGGGGATGCCGCTTAAACAGTATGTTCAGCGCTCGATTGGAGCTGAGTAAATGGCTGTCGTCCTGGGTATAGATGTAGGCGGTTCAACGACGAAAATAGTCGGCTACAACGGCAAAAAAAAGCTCATCGGCACATTGCAGGTAAAGGCGGCGGATCAGGTGACGTCCCTTTATGGCGCCGTGGGAAATTTCCTGCATGTGCATTCCGTCCCCTTGCAACGTGTGAAAACGGTGGTTCTGACCGGGGTGGGGGCTTCCTATGTCTCCGACAGGGTATATGAAATACCGACTTACCGGGTGGAGGAGTTTAAAGCCATAGGTTTGGGCGGCCTCATGCTTGCCAACCTGGAGCAGGCACTGGTTGTCAGCATGGGCACAGGGACCGCCTTTGTCCGGGCAACAAAAGACCGGGTAGTGCATATTGGCGGCAGCGGCGTGGGGGGAGGAACCCTTCTGGGACTGTCTGAAAAGCTGTTCCAGGAAAATGATATCGCCGCCATTGAAAAACTGGCACGTTCAGGCAATCTGAACAATGTGGATCTGACGATTCAGGATATTACCAAGAACGTGATAGACTCCCTGCCGCCCGAGATGACCGCTTCCAATCTGGGGCGGATTAAGCATACCGCCACCGATTCCGACCTGGCTCTCGGCCTGCTGAATATGATTTTTCAGACTGTGGGAATGCTGGCCGTTTTTGCCTGCAGAAATGACACCATTAAAGACGTGGTGGTAACAGGCGCCATGACGGTTTTTCCCCAGGCAAGGGAAATTTTCTCCTTCCTGGAGCAGAGATACGGCATCCGTTATTTGATTCCGGATAATGCCATCTATGCCACCGCCATCGGGGCCGCTTATCCCTATCTGGATGCGTAGCGGCGGCCTGTGTCAAAAAGAGAGAGCCGTACATCACCTTATTGACTGTCATAACCGGCATGTGTTACACTGAAAGAGAACGTATGTTCTCTTTTTCTTAGGCAAAGAGGTGATACTGTGTCCGGCCTGCAACAATTGTTGGCAAAGTGGCGGGCGGATGCCCGTTTTGCGGAAAATGTGGCCCGCTGGGAGGAAATTCCGGAAGCAGCGGGCAGTTATGCAGATTTTCCCGCCTTCCTGCACCAGGCACTCCGTGAAGGACTGCTGCGTCGCGGCATAAACCGTCTTTACAGTCACCAGGCCGAGGCGCTGGCGGCATTACATGCCGGGCAGAACGTGGGGG
>DUUE01000464.1 GCA_012841735.1 Bacillota bacterium
GGTACAAATCAGCTCCCCGGGCCGTGCCCCGCGGCGCAGCAAAGCACAGTCGCGCCGCACCTCCCCCTGGACGGTGACACTGACTACCAGCGGCCCCGGGGAGGCTACCAGGTCGCCGCCGCTGACGGCAAGCCCGTAGTTTTCCGCCAGTTCCATCATGCCGCGGTAAAAATCCAGCACAAATTCACATTCCGTCCCCGCCGGCAGGGCCAAAGCGACAAAGGCATGGCGCGGTTTGGCGCCCATGGCTGCAAGGTCGCTGAGATTGACGGCCAGCGCCTTATAACCCAGGTCCGGCGCCGTTATTCTTGGGAGCAGAAAGTGGACGCCCTCCACCAGCATGTCTTTGCTGGTCACCACAAAGCTGCCGTCGGCAACACGGGCAAGGGCGGCATCATCCCCGATACCCACTCCTTCCCGGTCTGCAGTTTTTGCCACCACGGCGGCAATCTCTTTTATCAGGGCCTGCTCCCCTATTTCGCTTATTTTCATTGTTTACCACCTATTTCCTGATTATAGCGGTTATTAGCGCAAAAAACAAGCACAGTCCTCTCCCTGCTTCCCGCAGGCAGAACTTTTCACCGCCGTCACATAACCTGTAAGCAACCGGGCAAGTTAATGCTGAATCTTAATAATATCCTGCTGCTTTTACGCTATGCTGAAAATATATCATGTTCCGAAGGAGTGTTTACAGTGAAAAAAGCCACTGAAGTTGCCGGCCTGCCCGTCATAGACATAAATACGGGCAGCCTGCTGGGAAACGTACTGGAACTTGTTGTCGACCACACCACCCGTAAAGTAGCCGCCCTTGTCGCCGGCGAACGTGCTTTTCTCAAAGCCAGGGAAGAAATTATTCCCTATACCGATGTTCGTACCGTCGGCGGTGATGCCGTGATGGTTGCCTGCAGTGAAGTGGCGGAGGATCCGCGCCATGCCGCCCTGCGTGAGCATGGGGTAATTGGCAGGCAGCTGATTACTGCGGACGGCACCCTGGCCGGCAGTGTAACAGATTATGCCTTTCACCCGGCGGACGGCACCCTGGCAGAGCTTTATTTCAGCTCGGAGAAAGAGCGCACGGGCCTTGTCCTTCCTGCTGCCATGGTGGAAAACCTGGGCCGGGATTTTATCATTATACGCACTGACTACCGGACGCAGGTTCGCCCGGCCGGCGGCATGGACGGGGGACACACTGCCCGTGAGCTTGTCCGCACTTTGGAAACAAAGGCTGTTGAATTTGCCCTTGGCCGCCCCGCCGGCGCCAATGTTGCCGATGACGAAGGTGCAATTATTATCAGCAGGGGGCAGACAGTCACCCGTGAGCATCTGGAAGAGGCGCGACGGCGGGGGAAACTGGCCCAGCTGCTGCTGGCCGCCGGTGCAGGGGAATTCCGGGAAGGGATGCTGGAAATAAAAGATATCTGGGAGCGCCTGCAGGACAAGGTAAGTGCGGGCGGGCACGCTCTGGAGCAAACCACACGGGAAAAAATGCGGGCTTATGTTTTGGGCAAAACATTGTCCCAGGCGATCTATGCCCCGGACGGCACACTGCTGGGGGCACGCGGCGACATTGTCACTGCAGAAATGCGGCAAAAAGCGGAGGAAGCGGGACGGCTTTCCCAGCTATTTCTGGCCGCGGCCGCCCAGGATCTGCAGGCGGCCCTTGCGCCGGTGAAAAAACAACTCCGGGAGATTTTTGGTGAAAAAGAACTGTAAAAAAATGCTCCCCGGCTTATTTTTTTACCAGGGGCGTACTTTCCCGGGAAGCGCAGTTGATGCGTTCCTGCCGGAACTCTTCTGCGATTTTGGCAATAACTTTCTTTTCTATACGTGAGACGTAAGAGCGGGATATCCCCAGGCTTTTGGCAATTTCTTTCTGTGTCTGCCTGCGCCCCAGGGGCAGCCCGAAACGCAGGGCCAAAACAATACGTTCCCTGCTTTTCAGGCGTCTGATAATCTGGTATAATTTGGCCTCAATTATTTTTTTGTCCACTACGTCCAGAATTTCTTCCGCATCTGTTCCCAAAATATCAAGCAGCGTAATTTCATTTCCTTCTTTATCGGTCCCGATCGGGTCATGCAGCAATACTTCCGCCTTGCGCTTTGTTACCACACGCAGGTGCATCAAAATTTCATTTTCAATACAACGGGCTGCATAAGTAGCCAGTCGCGTCCCCTTGTTTCCTTTATACGAATCAATTGCCTTAATCAGGCCTATTGTACCGATGGATATGAGATCTTCCTGATCTTCCCCCGTATTTTCAAATTTTTTGATCACATGGGCCACAAGACGGAGATTGCGTTCAATTAAAACACTGCGCGCCTCCTCATCGCCCTGGGCCAGCCGCTGGAGATATTTTTGTTCATCCTGGGGGGAGAGCGGCTGGGGGAAAGAATTATTGTTCAGGTATGAGACAAGCAGGGTAATTTCCCGGACGACAGCGGCAATCAGTGTTACCAGGCCAAGCAAAAAAGCACCTCCCGCGGGATGTCATCTCTACATTGTATGCCCGTGCAGGTGCCAATGTGCGCACTTTTCATGTTTCTTTTCAGACTTGAATCATTCTTCCCCACCATTATATTCCCGGCCGCCCGGCAATGTGCATGATTCTCGGCACATCCCAGGTTTTTTCTTTTCCCGCCTTAGCGTGCGTCAAGTACGGCTTCCATCAGCCGGCGGAAAACGGCGGAAGCAGTAGGCTCTCCCGCATAATGCTCCTCCAGGAGGACAACGGCAACCAGGGTTTCCGTCCCCGTGTCCACCATACCGGCAAACCAGGAACGGTTGTAATCTTTGCCTGCCAGCTGGGCGGTACCGGATTTGCCTGCCGCCCTGTATCTTGTGCTTTTTGCCGGTGAAGCTGTCCCCGTCTCCACCACGGGTACAAGCATCTGCTGCAGCTTGCGGGCAAGTGCCGGTGCCACCACCAGGGAACCGTGCTGGACGGGATAATTGCGGACGGTGTTGCCGTTTTTATCCGTGACCTTTGACACCAGGCGCGGGTACACGTCGCGCCCCTGGTTGGCCAGGATGGACATGACACGTGCCAACTGCAGCGGTGTGGCCGTTACCGCTCCCTGGCCGATGGCCAGGTTGGCTACATCACCGCCGTAAGGCAAATCTGCCGCCTCCGGGATGTTCCCCGCCTCTTCCCCGCCCAGGGGTATGCCCGTTGTCTTCCCCAGTTTAAAGCGTTTGGCCATGTCAACCACTTTTTCCTTGCCCAGGCGCAGGGCAAGGTCGACAAAATAACCGTTACAGGACGTAACCAGTGCCTGCTGCAAATCAAGCTTGCCGTGAGCGATGCCGGCAAAACAGGAAATCTGCCTGTCACCCAGCTCGTAAGAGCCGTCGCAGACAAAAAACTCACCGGCTGCGGGCAGCTTTTCCTCCAGTGCCGCCGCCGCCACAATCACTTTAAAAACTGAACCGACAGCATA
>DUUE01000110.1 GCA_012841735.1 Bacillota bacterium
ATGTCCGGGGGCGGGAAAGAAGCAGGAACCCGGAGGAAATCCTGAAAGAAATCACGCTGCTTGCGGAGCAGGGTTACCTGGAAGTGACGCTTTTGGGGCAGAATGTCAACTCCTATGGCAGGGATCTGCCGGGAGGCATTGATTTTGCCGATTTGCTGGCGCGTGTTGACAGGGAAACAGGGATCAAAAGAATCCGTTTTATGACTTCCCACCCGCGGGATTTTACCGCCAAACTGGCTGAAACCATGGCCCGCGGAAAAAATATCTGTCCGCACCTGCACCTGCCGGTGCAGGCAGGCAGCAACAGAATCCTGGATCTAATGAACCGCGGCTATACCAGGGAACATTACCTGGAACAGGTGTCACTGCTGCGGGAAATCTTACCCGGCTGCGCTATTACCACAGACCTGATTGTGGGTTTTCCCGGCGAAACGGAAGCAGATTTTCTGGAAACGCTGGATTTGGTTGAACGGGTCAGTTTTGATGCCGCCTTTACTTTTATGTATTCCAGGCGTTCCGGCACACCGGCTGCCGGCATGCCGAACCAGGTGCCGGCGGAAGTAAAAAAAGAACGCCTGCAGCGCCTGATTGCCCTGCAGAACAAACACAGCCTCCGGCACAATGAGGCCCTGGTGGGCAGGACGGTGGAAGTCCTGGTGGACGGCCCCAGTAAAACGGACCCCACTGTCTGGAGCGGCAAAACCGGAAGCAACAAAACGGTCAATTTCAGCGGTAGGGGTATCCGTAAAGGACAATTGTTGCCTGTAGTAATCACGGAAGCAAAAACCTGGAGTTTAACGGGGAGGATTTGCCTTGACAGCGGAAACGCCCATGATTCGGCAATATAAAGCAATTAAAGCCCAGAACAAGGATAAAATCCTGCTTTTCCGCGTGGGCGATTTTTATGAAATGTTTTTTGATGATGCCAAAATTGGTGCCAGGGAACTGGAAATTACTCTGACTTCACGGGATAAAAATGTCCCCCTGGCCGGTTTTCCTTACCATGCCCTGAATTCATACCTGGGGCGCCTCATTGAACGCGGTTACAAGGTGGCCATCTGCGAGCAGGTGGAAGACCCGAAAACTGCCAAAGGAATAGTAAAGCGGGAAATTGTCCGTGTCATTACTCCGGGAACGGTTACGGAAAGTGCTCTGCTGGACGAGAAAAGCAATAATTATCTGGCGGCAGTTTATGCCGGCAGGGGCGGCATGGGACTGGCCGCCGCCGATATTTCCACCGGTGAATTTTCCCTGACGCAGATGAAAGGAAGCGGCGCGGGCCGCTTTCTTGCCGACGAGCTGTTCAGGCTGCGGCCGGCGGAGTTGCTGGTGAATGCGGGTGGCGCCGAAGCACCTGCGGTGCAGGAAGCCCTGCAACGTCTTGACAGCCGCACTGTGATAAATACCCTTCCGGACAAAGAATTTTCCTTCACCGGGGCGGAAAAGGTGCTGCTGGAGCAATTCAGAACAGGGACCCTGCAGAGTCTCGGCTGTGCAGAACTGCCACTGGCCGTGTCTGCCGCCGGAGCTGTCGTCAGCTACCTGCGCGACACACAGCAAAACAGCCTGGAGCACCTGCAAAAACCGGCAGTATATGATCCTTGCGGTTATATGGTGCTTGATGCCGCCACCCGCCGTAACCTGGAATTGGTGCGCACCATCCGGGATGAGCGCAAATACGGCTCTCTGCTGTGGGTGCTGGACAAAACCAGGACGGCTGCGGGAGGACGCCTGCTCAAACGCTGGGTGGAGCAGCCGCTCCTGGACGCGGAAGCCATCACGGCACGCCTGGATGCGGTGGAAGAGCTGTCACAAAACCTGGCACTCTCCGCGGATATCTGCGAGTTACTGGACCAGGTGTATGATCTTGAACGACTTTTGGGACGTGTGCACTGTGAGCAGGCCAATGCCAGGGACCTGATATCTTTGGCCGCTACGCTTACTGTGCTGTCTCCCGTGGCTGAATTGTTGCGTCAGGGGGGACCCCGCCTGCAAGCACTGGCAGAGCGGCTGCCTGATCTTTCCGGTCTCTCCTCCCGCCTGCGGGCGGCCCTGGCAGATGATCCGCCCTTTTCCCTGCGGGAAGGAGGCCTGATCCGGGACGGCTTTCATGCGGAAGTGGACAGGCTGCGCCATATCCTGCGCAACGGGCGCAGCGATATTCTGCAGATGGAACAGCTGGAAAGGGAACGCACCGGCATTAAATCTTTAAAAGTGGGCTACAACAAAGTTTTCGGCTATTACCTGGAAGTCTCAAAGGTGAACCTGCACCTTGTGCCCGACCATTATATCCGCAAGCAGACTTTGGCCAATGCGGAGCGTTATATCACCCAGGAACTGAAAGAATATGAGAATACAGTAACCGGGGCAGAAGACAGGCTTTATGCCCTGGAATATGAGCTTTTTCTCTCCGTTCGCCGGCAGGTGGCGGCACACACTGCGGAGATACAAGAGGCGGCGGCTGTGCTGGCGGAAGTGGATGTCTATCAGTCTTTGGCCCGGATCGCACTGGAAAACCGCTATGTCCGCCCGGCAATAAACACAGGCGATACGATCCGGATTGAGGAAGGAC
>DUUE01000145.1 GCA_012841735.1 Bacillota bacterium
ACCGGGTTCTGAAAGGGACGGCGCGCCAGCCGGGACAGCTTTGTTTGTGGGAATGGCCCGGAGCGGAGGAAGTACCGGACCTGCCGGATTATACGGAGGAAGAACGGGCGGCGGCGGAGGAGGCTTCAGTGGGAATTATGCTTTCCGCACATCCCCTGCAGCAGTATGCGGACCTGACGGCACAAGCGGAACGCGTCCCCCTGGCCCGGCTGCCGGAACTGCAAAAGGGGCAGACTGTGACAGTGGCGGCTTATGTACTTGCCCGTTCCCGCAGGCGCCTGCGGCAGGGGGGTGTCATGCTGACGCTTTTTTTGTCGGACGAGAGCGGTTTTGCGGAAGCTATTTTTTACCCCGCCGTTTATAAACGCCTGCTTTACCGCCTGGATGAGAAACTGCTGCTGCTTACTGGCAAAACTACCGCCGACGGTGACGGACTGCTTGTTTCTGACGCACTGCCGCTGGTATTGCTGGCTGCCGGCAAGGGAAAAAAGCATTCTGTGTCGAAATAAAGAAAAAAAGAAAAAAGGATGCCGCCATGACAAAAAGTGAAAGTTTACAGCAATTGTTTGCAGCCTGCAGCGACTGCCGCAAGTGCGGTCTGGGTGCGACAAGAAACAGGCTTGTTTTTGGTGAAGGGAATCCTTGTGCAAAAATTTTTTTCCTGGGTGAGGCACCGGGGGCCAGGGAGGATGAAACAGGCCGGCCGTTTGTTGGGCGGGCCGGTGAACTGCTGACAGAATTGCTGCAGCAGGCAGGGATCAGGCGGGAGGAAGTTTATATTACCGGGTCGTGCAAATGCCGGCCGCCCAAAAACAGGAACCCCCGGAAAAAAGAACTGGCCGCCTGCCGGCCGGTTTTGACGGAACAACTGCGCATTATTCAGCCGCAGGTGGTGGTCTGCCTGGGGCTGGTGGCGGTCCACAACCTGCTTGGGACCGGGGTACGCCTGGCGGATGTACAGGGGTGCTGGTTTGACGGCCCCGGGTATAAAATCTACCCGACTTACCACCCGGCGGCGGTAGTGCGCGGCACAGTCAAGGCGGACGTTTTAATCCGTGATTTCTGCCGTGTCCGTGCCTACACGGAAAAGCAGGCATGCCTGCAGGAGCCGGGTAGTGCCGGGCAGTAAAAATAAAAATAAGGCCGCCCGCTTGGGACGGCCTTTTTCCTGCCAGAGGCGGATGTCTTCCAGGTCAGGTTCTTTGCCGTGGGCCCCTGTTGCGGATCAATAAAGGCAACTGTATCCCGCTTCCGGTTCAGTTCTGCTTTGCGTGTCAGGTTATATGGAGCAGCATTTTTTCTTTCTGCTTTTTTTCCCATGGCCGGCGCCTCCCAAGTAGCATTCAGTCACAGTGTTTCCTTGTTGCCGGAAAATTTCTCATGTAATTCATGCCGCACACTGGTGCAGCCCTTGCTTCCCGCCCGGAGTGGGCAGCTGCATTCCTGTCATGTTCATGGGGAGAGCCCGGTCATGGTCTGCCACGCACGTCAGAACATGCCTGACATATATGGCGGCACAATGTTTTCCGCTTTTGGTTAAACTATTAAAAGCAGGCCTTATGCCGCTTTCAGCCTGCGCGAAATGAAAACCGGCAGGAGGAAAATTTTACTCCTTTCACGAATTAAAGTAAAAGTTCAGCCGGAGGTGAGATTGTGGCAAACCCGAAACTGAAGGATGAAAGTGTGGACCTGCTTTTCCAGGCCATACTGCGCCTGGAAACGGAAGAAGAATGTTACCAGTTTTTTGAGGATATTTGCACCATCAGTGAAATAAAAGCCATGGCACAGCGCTTGCTGGTGGCAAAAATGCTCACTGAGGGCAAAACATATCAGCAGATTGAAAGCAGCACGGGGGCAAGCACGGCAACCATCAGCCGGATAAAGCGCTATCTTTACTACGGTGCCGGCGGATACGGACTGATTTTGGCTCGCCTGCAGGAGAAGCAATAATAGCAAATTCAGGAAGAGAAGCAGTTAACTACTGCTTTTTCTTGCGTCATTACAGAAGATGCATGTACAAACCGGGGAGGCAGAAATGACAAGCTACAGCGAACACTTAAATGAGATGCAGCGCCAGGCGGTTGAGTGCGTGGAAGGGCCCCTTTTAATCCTGGCCGGCGCCGGCAGCGGCAAAACGCGGGCAATCACCTACCGTATCGCCTACATCATTGAAAAGGGGCTGGCAAAGCCGTGGGAAATACTTGCCCTGACGTTTACCAATAAAGCCGCGGAAGAAATGCGCAACAGGGTGAGCGCCCTGGTCGGAGCCGTACCGGGGATGTGGGTTTCTACTTTTCATGCGGCGGCAGTGCGCATCCTGCGGGAAAATGCGCCCCTGCTGGGACTGACAAAAGGATTTGTGATTTACGATGACACTGACCAGTTGACACTGATAAAAAATATTATGAAAGATCTGTTGATTGATGATGCCCGTTTCAAGCCGCGCGGGCTGTTGTCTGTCATCAGCCGGGCAAAAAACGATTTGGTTGATGAACACCGGTATACGGAAGCGGCGGCCGATTTCTATACCAATACGGTGGCACGTGTTTACAGGGAATACCAGGAGCGGCTGAGGCGGCAGAATGCCCTGGATTTTGACGACCTGCTGCTGTATGTGGTGAAGCTTTTCCGCGGGCATGACGACGTCCTCTTGCGTTACCAGGAGAAGTTTAAATATATCCTGATTGACGAATACCAGGACACCAACCGTGTCCAGTATGAGATGGTGCTGCTTCTGGCCGGCAGGCACCGCAACATCTGTGTTGTCGGCGATGACGACCAGTCCATCTACCAGTTCCGGGGGGCGGATATACGTAATATCCTGGACTTTGAACGGGACTGGCCCGAGGCAAAGGTGGTCAAACTGGAGGAAAATTACCGGTCCACCGGGAATATCCTGGCGGCGGCCAATCATGTGGTAAAAAACAACACGGGCAGAAAGGAAAAAACACTCTGGACAAGCAAGCCGGCAGGCGACCCGGTGGTGGTTTTCGCCGCAGAAGACGAACAGCACGAGGGACGCTTTATTGCAGGTGAAATCCGCAGGCTGGCGGACAAATACAGGCAGTTTGCCGTACTCTACCGGACTAATGCCCAGTCCCGTGCCCTGGAAGACGCCATGCTGCGCGAAAATATTGCCTACCAGATTGTGGGGGGATTACGTTTCTGGGAAAGAAAAGAAGTAAAAGATATTATCGCCTATTTGCGCGTCCTGGACAACCCGTCCGATGAAATCAGCCTGCTGCGCATAATCAATGTCCCGCGGCGCGGCATTGGCGCCACCACTGTGGAGCGGCTGCGTGCACTGGCCGTGCGCAGCAATACCACCATTGCCCATGTCCTGCCCCGGGCGGAAAAGGCGGGCCTTGGGGCCGCACCGCTGAAAAAGGTGCGTGAATTTGCCGGCTTGCTTGCGAATCTGCGCACCATGGTATCTTACCTGGCGGTGGATGAACTGGTCGAGCAGGTACTGGTCCACACAGGCTATCTGGATGGACTGCGTGCGGAAGGGACGGAAGAGGCCCGGGGCAGGGAGGAAAACCTGTGGGAACTGTTGACGGTTGCCCGGGAGTTTTTGCAGCAAAGTGAAGATAAAACTTTAACGGCTTTTCTGACACAGCTGGCATTGCTTACAGACCTGGACACATTAAATGAAGCGGAAGGGCCGTCAGTCCTCCTGATGACACTGCATGCGGCCAAAGGGCTGGAGTTTCCCGTTGTATTCCTGGCCGGAATGGAGGAAGGCCTCTTCCCGCATGAGCGCTCTTTTGACACGGCCGACGGGATTGAGGAGGAAAGACGTCTGTGTTATGTGGGCATTACCAGGGCACAGGAACTGCTTTACCTGACTTATGCCAAACACCGCACTATTTTCGGCCTGAGTCAGTATGGCCTGCCTTCCCGTTTCCTGAAAGAACTGCCTGCGGACACACTGACAGGCACGGCGCCAACGGCAGCTGCCCCGCCGCCGGCAA
>DUUE01000100.1 GCA_012841735.1 Bacillota bacterium
CATGACGCAGAAGGAGTTGGCTGAAAGGCTATCCGTAACCGATAAGGCCATATCCAGATGGGAAACGGGCAAAGGATTTCCGGATGTGTCCATCTTGAAAAAATTATCGGAGGTGCTGGGAGTGTCCATAACCGAAATTGTGAACGGCGAAAAAGCCAAGCCTGAAAACAATGGGGAGAAATCGGACAACGCAGTTATCGCAGCGTTATCTTATTCAAAGAATATGAGCAGAAAAGCAATCGGCACCCTGCTGTTGATCTTTGGACTGGGCCTGACCGTTTGCCCCATTCTTTTTGCGGGAAAAAGCGGTTTTTCAATATTGCCGCTCCTGGGGATAGCCGCTGCTATAACTGCGATAGTCATGCTAAGCTATAAAAAGCCATTTTTTAAGGATATGGGAAAGGCTATGAAGATATTAAAGCATTCAGCCGGAATAGCATCACTTGTCGTATTAGCCGCAACACTCGTTTTAGAGGCGCTGCCATATGGAGCAGTTTTGATTTTTTCTTCCGGCCCCGATAAGCGGATAAAAGAAACCTTTTCTTATTTTAGTTTGATTCCTTTTGGATATGCGAATTTTTTCCCATTCTTAACGGCTATTCTTACGGTTTTAGTCGCTGCACTGTCGGTTGCCGCGATTATTAGGAAATTGAGAACTCCGCGGCTCCAAAACGCAGCGTTCATTTGCACTGTTATTGCGCTCATGTGTTCTGTTGTCCCATTTTTAATGTTTGGAACCGCATATATGAGTGCGGCTGGAGCTGCCATAACGATCCTGCTGCTGGCGTCTTTGATATTCCAGGCGCTTTCCAATAGAGAAGTTTAAGGAGGCTGTAATGTGAAAAAACTGCTATTATTAATTCTCGTCATTGTTATCGCAGCGGCAGGTTGTTCGAAAGCGGAAAAGGCAAACAACGGGGAAAGCAATACTTTCGACGAGTCCCCCGAGCCCGAAACGACATTATCAGGCGTTGTTGAATCTACTTCGGGAAATGCAGATAATGCCGAAAACAATGCTTCGGATACATCGCCGGAGTCCGATATGACACTTTCGGGAATTATTGAAGCGTCCTCAGTTATTTGCGCCGGTAAAATTATTGACGGCAGAGATATCGATCAAAATACAAAGGCTGTTAATGTTGCAGTTACGCGTGAACTCAAGGGAGCTATCGAGGAAACAAAAATCGAATTGTATACGCAAAAGCCGCTTCGACCGGGATATGCATATATCTTTTTCCTTCGTGAGAATAGTAAAAAATACGATATATTATCAATAGCGTCATACGACGAATATGATGGAACAGTTTTATATGACGAAGTCCTTATCCTTGATGTTGATTATGAAAACATTGACAAGATTGCGGAGCTTAAAGAATATATCCAAAAGGGCAACGTTTAACATTGGGCTTATCTCAAAAAAGAAATAAAGTCCGTGATTCAGGAATCGGCAAAAGTATATGGAAGACGATGGAAAATCGCGCTACAAAGGTTGTATCCCGCCGTATTCTGTGTAAGGATTTTTCATTGTTCAGCATACGTTGGAATTTGGTTTGATATTACTGGCATCCTCCGGAGGTTTTCCGGGGGATGTCTTTTACACGCAAACATAGCGAACGGGTATGGGGCAAAAACGAACGGGCCGCGAACCACTTTAAAATGCTTCAAAGCCTTGCAACATAAGGCTTTGAACGGGGCGAACCACTTTTTCCTATTTCTTATATAGGAACCAGAACAGCAAGGGGTATATAGAGAGAAATTAATATATATAAAAGAATATGGATAAAAACCCGTTCAACCCGTTCAAAGCGGTATAAATACTGGGTTTTTAACGTTAAAAACCGGTTCGGCACCCGTTCGCTCCCGTTCGAAACCCGTTCAGTAACTAAGGAGCGGCGTTATGGCAGAAAGAGATATCGTAAACGCAATCATGCGGTATTTAAAGTCTGTGCCGGAATGCTTCTGCTGGAAGGAGCACGGCGGCATGTACGGCACAGCCGGTTTGCCGGACATCATCTGCTGCATTAAAGGCAGGTTTGTCGCCTTTGAGGTGAAAACGCTGTCCGGCAGGCTGACAAAGCTTCAGGAAGCGGCGATGCGAAAAATCAAGGCTGCAAAGGGCGAGGCCTTCAAGGTAACAAGCGTCGGGGATGTCAGAGCCGTTATAAATGGCTTATCCATTCTTGAAAACTTGGAGGTGGGCGCTCGTGATAGCGTGGAGATACATAGACAAACCGGCGGCGACGATCGCCGCCATCAAGGACTACAACAGCATGCGGAATGTCATCAACATCACACCGCAGGAGATAAAAGAGCTTTATGACCGGATGATCAGTCCCCGCGCGGCTAAGCTTACCGGCCTTCCGAGGGTGAGGAACCCGCGAAGCGGAGAGGAAGCGCTGGCGGAGTCTCTGGACAAGCTGGACGTGCTTCAGGAACGGTACCGCCAGGCGATAGAATATATGGGCTGGTTTGAACCGGCGTGGGGCGCCTTGACCGATGAAGAACAGCATATCCTGCGTGAGTTTTACATGACCGGAAACCAACGCTCCGGGGCGGCTGCAAGGCTTCAATGCGAGCTCAATTACAGCGAAAGACAGATTGAACGCCTGAGAAGCAAGGCACTTTCACGCCTTTCACTGATGCTGTTCGGCAAATAAAAGTTGGCGGTTTGATGGCGGTTTGTTTGCTTTCATCTGTGCTATACTGGCAGCATGAAATGATATGTAAAAGCCTTTGGGGCAAACGCCCTGAAGGCTTTTTCTGTGCATGGGAGATGGAGCTATGCCGAGAAAACCCAAGCGCCCGTGCAGCTATCCCGGCTGTGCGGAGCTGACGGACGGAAGATTCTGCAAGAAACACCAAAAGGAAATGGACGCAAGATACAACAAATATGAACGTGATCCCAAAACAAGAAAACGCTATGACCGGAGTTGGAAGCGCATCCGGGACAGATATATCTCTGAGCATCC
>DUUE01000372.1 GCA_012841735.1 Bacillota bacterium
CTTCCACATCCAGGGAAGGTTTCACTCCAAGTTCGCGGGTGAAATAGCGAGTAATATATTCATAGTGTTCCCGGGCCTGGCTTGTCTTGCCCCCCAGGGCCAGGGCTTCGATCTGCCGCAGGTGCAGCTCTTCTTCAAAAGGCACCACCAGCAGGGCGGCCGAGCAAGCCTTTGCCGCGGCATCATAGTTTTGGCTCTCTTTCAGCAGGGAGTAAAGTTCAAGAAAATTTTGGATGTACATGTTGCGGTAGTAAGTGCGCAGGGGGACGACCCAATCGGCCATGCACTCGGGCAGGTAGTCGCCCTGGTAGTTGTCCAGGGCCCGGTAGTAGGTGGCAATGGCGGTGTCGGTTTGACCTTCCCCGGCCAGCCGGTGCGCTTCGGCGCACATTTTTTCAAACTGGACTATATCAAGCCACAGGGGCACCTCTTTATTTATCGAGTAGCATCCCCGGTGGGGGATGATCACAACTTTGTACTCGGGGGAGAGCTCTTCGGCGAAAACACGGCGCAGGCGATAGGTAAGGGTGCGCAGGGCGTGCGCGGGGTCGTCAATTTCCTGTTCCGGCCAAAGCAGTTCAATTAGGGTATCCTGCTGAACGTACTTCTCCCTTTGAGAAATAAGATACTTGAACAGCTCCCACAATTTCCGGGCTCGCTTTGATTTTTCAGAAATAACCTTGCCGTTGTGGCATACCTTAAACCGGCCCAGAGTAAAAACTTCAATACAGCCGTCACAGGAAACAGGGGCGTCCTTAAAGTAAGGTTTTTCCTTCACTACCGGGGAGGGCAACAGATAGCACACCCTTTCACGCGCCCAAGCAAAGCCTAATCCAAGGATTGCTTGTCCGGAATGCCAAGCTACTGCGAAACCGGGCCACGGCTTGTCATGACGAGAAGCGACAGCGCCATCTGATCTTTCATGGCCGGGTGTGAGTAATTCCCGCGGTAGCTTGCTCTAACCTTAATTGGTTTTACCGTCTTAATCGAGTTATTTCGACAGGGTGTTGTAAATTTCCTGCAATGGCAGAGAAATAAAAATCCCGGGAAGCAGGGCCTGGCACCGCCGCCTCCCGGGCCTGTTTGTCCTGCTTTCAGGTATAGCAGCAAAGCTGTTTCAGCGCTTTTTACATTGTTAGTCTGTCAATGCTATACCGTACTTTTCAGAGAGGTATTTTTCTACCGCTTCACGCTCATGATCTTTAAGCCCGGCATTATAGACGATAAACTCGGCTATGTGGCAGGTACACATAAACGAGCCATTATAATCGGCCCCGAGGCCATACAGGCAATGGCCCTGGATTCCGCTGCCTTCGATTTCATTTGTACCCCATAGCTCTCCTTCCATCCAGGCTCCCATTGCGCCTGAATCAAGTCTCATGGTGATAATTCTGTATTGCTCTTCACGTAAAGGCAAATTTATCCATTTAATATATTTCAGGTAATTGGTCATCCATTCATCATAGCGGATCCACCAATCACCATTAAGCAATCTTAGCGTAACAACGGCATCGCCTGCGCCGTAAATAGTATAAATATAATTTCGATTGATAGGCTTGGTCACAATAAAAATGGTAAAATCTTCGCCGAGAGCGACGCCCAGATTGCCGGCCAGGTACCTGCTCGTACCCCCGCCAGCACCATCATTATAAAAATAGAGCGACGGCTTGCCGTTTAAGTAATCGGGGATATATTCCGGGCGCCTGTCCGGGTCTTCCTGGACGGCATGATTACCCTTGCCGCTCTGATCAAGCCATTGGCTGACCCTGTTGTTTTCGTCCAGGACCACTCCTCTAGTGGCATCAAGCCATAAGACCATGTCGCGCCGGGGCAGGGGATAGGGGTTGTTCCACTGGTCCCCGTAGAAAGTGATTTCCCCTTCCCAGCCGGCGCCCTGGTAATCGTTGCCGGCGTTTTCATTAAATGTAACCTTAACATCGAACTGTGCCGTCATACCCGGGGAGAAAGGACGCGGGTTCTCTGTTCCCCACGACGGGTCATAGGGGGTCCACTGGCTCATGCGGTAAGGATCAACAATCAAATCGGCCAGGGTGCCTGAGTAAACCAGATCGCCCCGGGGACTGCCGCTGACGCTGGCCAGGATGATCTCCACGTCGAGCATATCCGCCAGGTCTACGTTGTTCCGGCCGCCGCTGGAGGTACCGCTAACCACCGCTGTAAACTGCATATCAAGGGTGCCGCTGTTTTTGACGGTGATGCTGCCGGTCGCCACATCACCCGGGGCCATGTTGGCGATACTGAAGGCTGCGCCATCTACTGGATCAGTGACACTGATTTCCAGGGTGCCGGCAGTAAAAATGTTGTCGGCAACTGAGGCACTGTCCGTAAACCAGGAGAAGGTGGCCATGCCGACCAGGGCTGCCATGAGAATTACCGCTAAAACAATAAGGAGTAGTTTTCTATTCAATTAAAATTCCTCCTTTTTCAAAATTGACCAAATGGGAATTTCCTGCTGAATCATCATGCCGTAGACGTTTCTTATTAAAGATTTCACCGTCCTTTCCGCACCAGGACAACAATAAGCAAGTATAGTATTATTTAGATAATATTAACAATAATTTGTCACAACAAAGTCACAAAATGATCGGTTTATAGACATATAATGCGATTTAATTCAAGAATTCTGATAGATGGCAAAACCCCTCTCCCCCCCCCCCCCCCC
>DUUE01000247.1 GCA_012841735.1 Bacillota bacterium
AACCCAGTTTTGTCACATGTTGTTCAATGCTTCCCGCCAGTTCCCGGGCATAAGTGATTGCCTGGACCGACAGCCTCCCGCAGTCCGCAGCGATGCTGTCCGTCGCGAAACGGAGGTCCTTGGCAATAATACTTCTGTTATATGCCAGGCTGGCGGACAAAGTGCCGTTGATGAACAGGACTATCACTACCCCTGTAATAATGATCAGAACAAGGGCAGCCAGAAAAAAGAACAAGCGGGTTTTCATCGGCAAGCCGGATTTTTTGGTTCCCAGCAGACCATTGAGTTGTGTTTTTACCTTTAACATGGTTATTTGACCCCGAATTTATTGCTTTTAAAATCCCGGATAAAATTGTCGCGGGCGGCGGCAGACAGGGTATGCAGTATGTCGGATGTGCCGGTATTGTTTAACTCCCCGAGGTAAGCGGATCTTGCTTCCGCAGCAGCCGCTTTCAGCCTGCTTTCATACTGCTGCTGCAGAGCGTCTGTTTCTTCCGCAACCGGCGGGAGATAAAAACTGTATTCTGCCTGCATCTGCCGGACAGTGCCGCGCAGTTTCCTGATGTTTTCGTCCTTTTCGGGAACCCCGTTCTGCAGCAGTTGGTTGTATGCTTCTTCCGTAACAGGTATGTAACCTGTTGTGGTAATAAAACGGAGATTGTTTTCAGGCCTGGTAAACCATGCCAAAAAAACGCCCGCCTTTTTTTCCTGCTCCGGAGTGGATTTGAACACACACATGCCGCTTCCCCGCTGAATAGCAGTTTTCTTCCCGCTCGCAAAAACCGGGTAAGGCAGAATGACTAGTTCGGCCGGCTCGGAGGTGTTGTCGGTATAAGTGACAGTGGGCGAGAAAAACGATACTCCCGCGGTGGAACCTATGGAACAGACAATGTCGCCCGTTTTGGCAAGGTCAGTGGCGTAGCCGTCGTAAATCGCCATTTGCCCGCTTGCGGCCGCCGGCAGGTAGAAATCCCACACCCGGGCAAAAAGCTGAGATTCCAGGTCAAGGGTGGTACCTGTGACAAAAGAGGAACCGAACTGTTCAAAACAGGTAAGAGTCAGATTAAAAAGGGAGTCGGGCATAAAAAACATTTTGCCGTCGTCTTCTAGATGGGGCGTCTGTTTGTCTGTCCACTCGTAATAGAGGGCGCCGGCCTCCCTGATGCCTTCAAAAGTCCGGAGCAGGTCGAGGCTGATGCCTGTTTCCCCGGCAAAGCGGTTAAAGATTGTGCTGTTGACGAACAACACTTCGGTGGACTTGGCTGTGGGAAAAACAAAAAGCCGGCCGTCAATCATACCCTCCCGGAGAAAAGAAGGGAGGTAGGCCGCCAGTTCTTTCTCTGAAAAGATTGTATTCAGGTCGACAAGCAGATCATGGGCTGCCAGAATGCTGGCAGTCTTGGGATAAACAGTACTGATGTCGGGCAGCGCCGGCGCTCCCGGGTCGCCTTTGGCAGCCATGACAAGCTTCTCATGAATGGAAGCGCTGCCGGAGACTGATGTAACAGTAAGAAATATACCTTCCTGCAGTCCCACCGTTTCATTGAATTCATCGACAAGACTGTCCATTGTTTCTTTTAACTGCCCGCCGAAGTTATGCCACAGCGTCAGGCTGTCGGTTTTTTGGGCGACAAAGTCCGCATAGCTGCAGCCACTGACGGCACATGCCAGCACCAGTAAGGCGCAGCAAAAAGAAAAAAGCTTCACCAGGCAACCCTCCAAAATTCCCACTCCGGGATGTCTGCCTTTGCCGGGCAGGTATTACGGATGTATTTTTCGGGTGTAAGCGGCATCCGCTGCAAGAATTATTGCTAAAATCACCCTGAAGGTGATTACAGCCGGGGGGAAATTGCATACAATTTATATGAACATTCTACCATATTATCAAATTTTGTGAGGAGGTTTTTTATGACGGTTCCGAACAGTGAAATGGAAAATGTTGTAAGCGAAAGTTTTGATCCGGCGGACATAGAGAAGAACAAGGTAGTAGCAGCCCTTGCCTACATCCTTTTCTTCATACCGCTGGTTGCCGCACCGGAGTCGAAATTTGGCCGTTATCATGCCAATCAGGGTTTAATTCTGTTGATTGTAGCCTTTGTCGGTTGTTTTATTTTAGGGATGATTCCCATTCTTGGCTGGCTGCTGTTGCCATTCTACTCCATTGCCATTTTTGTCCTCTTTATTATCGGCTTGGTTACCGGCCTGAACGGCAAAGCCAAACCCCTGCCTCTGATTGGAAAATTCCAGCTCATTAAATGAAAGATTTTTCCCCGAACGGCTGAACAGGTTTTTCTGGCCGCCGCACGCAAGCCGCTTCCGAAAAAGTAAGCGGCTGTGTTGCAAGTTTTGGCCCGGCGGCAGGTAATCCGTGACAAGTAAGTTCCACTGTTGTAACAGCTCCCTTTGTGGTAGACAGTGATTAAACTGTATACTGCAGGGAGCTTTTTTTATGTTTCAAAGGCCGGTACCGTCAGAATAAAAAGCAAAACTATCATATGCCTGCCCGGTGCGACATAGACATCTAGTACAGAAAACAGAGCGTCTTAATGTGCCGGCCGCAGCGGGGAGCTGAAGTTTGTGACGCTTCTCTGCGCCGGCGCTTTAACAGAGGGGGCATGGTACCGATGATTGCCGGGCGGAGCCGGTAGAATCCCGTTTTTCTCTGTCAGGGTGATGGACGGGCAGTTATGAAGCAGAAGGCCCAAAAGTGTTGGCAGTCAAAAACTTCTGCCGCAGGCAGCATCTGACTGCCAAAGTAAATACACGGGGGGATGAAAGTGAAAAAAAATGTAATTGCCGGCCTGCTTGTGCTTTTGCTGCTGTTTGTGGCGGCGCTGTCAGGCTGCGGCAAAAATGAGCCGGCAGTCCCGGAGAACAATAATAATAATGAAAATATGGAGCCTGAGAATCAGGAGCCGGAAGATGCGGCGCCTGCCGGGCCGCAGTACGGCGGCGTCCTGCGGGGGGTCAGGGCGACTTTTC
>DUUE01000123.1 GCA_012841735.1 Bacillota bacterium
CGTAGAGGTCCGCCGGGCCGCCGATTCTGAAAGAAGTATGGCGGCAGAGCGGCTCTTTTGTCCTGACAGCCCCGGTTATGTTGGCAGCAAGTTTCCGGGCAATCTGGTCCATGTGCACCTCCGCATTTAACCCTTAGCCGTAATTTATAGTATGGCAAAGGGGCTGAATGTGTGTTTCCGCAGGAACACTCCGGCAAAGATTTCTTTGGGCGCCGCCTAGCGGCGGCTTACGGAACGGATGACAGCGGTCATGCGTGCGGCTGCATCCGGCACACCCAGGGCTCTGCTGGCTGCGGCCATGGCTGCCAGTCGTTTCCTGTCGGATAACAATTCGACAAGAGAGGCGGCCAAACCTGCCGCCGACAGCTCCTGCTCCCGCAGCAGGACGGCCGCACCGTTTTCAGCCAGTAGCCGTGCATTGTACTCCTGGTGGTTATTGGTGACATTGGGGGACGGGATCAAAATGGCCGGCACCCCCAGCGCCGTCAGTTCCGCCAGGGTGGTGGCACCTGCCCGGCTTACCAGCAGGCTGGTGCGGGACAAGAGAACGGGCAGCTCTGCGTGATAGGGCAACACGTGGAGGCTTGTACGATAACGCTCCTGCAGGCGGGACAGTTTTGCCGCCAGTTCGGCATAGTAACGCCTGCCTGTAATATAAACAACCTGCACCTGGCAGGAAGTAAGCACCGCTTCCAGGGCGGCGGAAAAAGCTTCATTTATTTTGGCTGCCCCATGGCTGCCGCCCACACAGAGGAGGACGGGCCGCTTGCCGTCCAGCGGTGGTTCGGCGGGTGGCGGTGCTGTCGCCGCCCCGGCAGCTTCCGTAGCCCGGGGATTGCCTGTAAGGACAGTTTTTTTCTGGTTGGGAAAATATTTTTCACTGCCCGGGAAGGAAAGGCAGGTCCGGCTGGCCAGACGTGACAGCCAGACATTGGTCAGCCCGGGGATGGCATTCTGTTCATGGATCACGGTGGGGATGCCCGCAAGCCATGCCGCCAGCACCACCGGCCCGGCAACATAGCCGCCCGTGCCCACCACCACATCCGGGTGAAAGTTTTTTAGCAAGCGGCGTGCTTTTAAAACCGCCGCCCCGGCCAGGAACACGGCTCGTCCCACCCGCAGCGAAAAGCGCCGCGTGAGCCCCTCAACGGGAATCAGTTCCAGGGGGAATCCCTCCGCCGGCACAATCTGCGCTTCCATACCCCGTGGCGTTCCCACAAAAAGCACCTCCGCCCCTTCCTGTTCCCGCAGGTACCGGGCCAGGGCCAGGGCAGGGTAAACATGTCCCCCTGTACCGCCCCCGGTAAACAAAACTTTCACACACATCTCCTCATTTCGTGTATTTGGAAATATTTAGCAGCACTCCGATACTGCACATGGTAAAAAGCAAGGAAGAACCGCCCGCACTGATCAGCGGCAGGTTGATGCCCGTCACCGGGATGGAACCGGTAACCACCCCGATATTCATCAGTGTCTGCAGGCCAATCATGGTGACAATACCGGCCGCCAGCAGGCTGCCGTACGCATCGGGCGCAGACAGGGCCACTTTAAAACCGCGCCAGAAAAGGAGAAAATACAGCAGCAAAACAGTGCCGGCACCGATAAACCCCAGTTCTTCACAGATCACGGAAAAAATAAAATCACTGTGCGGCTCGGGCAGGTAGAACATTTTCTGCCGCCCGTGCCCCAGCCCCACGCCAAAGAGGCCCCCCGGCCCGATGGCATAAAGGGACTGGATGATCTGATAGCCGGTATCCAAAGGGTCAGCCCAGGGATCAAGAAAGGAAAGCCAGCGTTGCAGGCGGTAAGGTTCACTGCGCACCATGTAAACAAGCAAGGGTACGGCGGCAAGTGCAACCAGGATCATTTGCTGCACACGCATACCGGCGGTAAAAAGGATTATCATGACAGTGCCGGCAATGGCAAGAGCCGTTCCCAGGTCCGGCTGTTTGATAATCAAAGCAAAAATGATGCCCATGATCGCCATGACCGGCAGCGGCCCCCCGGTAAATTTCTGCACCTCCACATCCCTGCGGGATAAATAGGCCGCGGCAAACAGGACTAAAGCAATTTTGGCCAAATCCGACGGCTGGGCGGTGAAACTGCCGAAACCGACCCAGCGCCTGGCCCCGTATATTTCCACCCCCACACCGGGAATAAACACTGCCAGCAGCAGGACGACACTGAGCAGCACGGCCAGATTGGTCCAGCGTTTCAGCTTCCAGTAATCATAATTGCTGAAAAAGAGCATCCCGGCCAAACCAAGGGCAGCCCACATCACCTGCCGGCGCAGGTGGTAATATGGATCGTTCCGCTCGCGCAGCACATAATAACTGGCGCTGAAAACCATGACAATACCGATTGCCAGCAAAGTCATGGCTGTAAACAGGAGAATGAA
>DUUE01000053.1 GCA_012841735.1 Bacillota bacterium
CTGTTTTGCCGGCGTAAATCCTGCCGGTTTCAGTAAGCTTTCAACGGATCACGGCTGCCGTCTTCCCGGCACCATTCCTGCCAGGCGCTAAAAACCGCTTCCGTGTCGAGGCCGTATACTTCTTCCAGGGCACGGCTGAATGTTGTGCCTGAACCAAGCCGGTCCAGCAGGCTGTTTAAACCCACATCTCCCCGCAGTACAGCCAGGTAACTGACAATGCTCCGCGCCTGGCCATAAGCAAGGGCCTGGTCGGGCAGACTTGCAAACTCTGCCGTGAGGCGCTCCAGGCTGTAGTACTGTCCGGTAAAAAGCAAATTGCCCGTCTCCGGCCAGGCATAACCTGTCAGCCGGTCCTGGAGATAAGAAGCCAGTCCTTCGCTGAACCAGCGCGGATAGTTTCCCCGGGCGCGCACATCCAGGACATAATGGGTATATTCATGCACCAGCGGGTTTTTGGTGACAAACTCCCCGGGGCGCGCTTCTTCCTCTATCCAGTCCCAGGCATGCGGTGACAGCAGGACAATGGTCCGCGACTGGTAGACACCGAGTGCACCGTCCCCTTCTTCCCAGCCAAAAATATCACGCTGTGTTGCCAGGTCGGGAACAAGGACAAGCCACGGTTTTTCCCCATGTGTATGGGGAAGAACGGCGGCCACCTCCGCCGCCCGGCGGTCGGCAACTGCGGCCAGCCAGGCTGCCGCAGCCGCATCTTTTTCTGTATAGCGCAGGGAAAAATTTTTCGTCTCCAGCGACTGCCAGTCACGGTAATACCGCCTTCCGGCCGTTCCCCCCGGCTTTTGCGCCCCGGCGGGCAGAATGATCCCCGACAAAAACAGGATAAAGGCAAAAAGCAAAACTCCTTTTTTCCGCATAGCTCCTCCCCCTTAATCCCCTTTATTGTAGCAGGAGCAGTGGCCTTTTGCACTGGCAATTAGAACCACCGCCGGCAGGATGAGACAAAAAAAAACGTGGAGTTGCCACGTTTTAAAGAAAATATATTAAAGAGGGGGTCAAACCTTACTCTCATTATAAACGGCAAATATTACAGTTGTATTACATGCAATTTATGATTTCATGACAAGAGAAAAAAGGCATGGTGTAATGACCCTGCCTTTTTGTTATACTCGTCATTTCTTTTGCAGTTGTCCGGTCCTGCGCCCGCATCAGGCAGGCGGGGCAAAAGCTTAAAGATAATTCAGCGGGTTGACAGTGGACCCGTTTTTAATAATTTCAAAATGCAGGTGGGGCCCGGTGGAATTACCCGTACTGCCGGAACGGGCTATTTGCTGACCGCGCTGCACTTTCTGCCCCACAGAAACAAGCGCTTGGGAATTGTGGGCATATCTGGTGAGAAAGCCGTTGCCGTGATTGATCGTGATACAGATACCGTAAGAACCGTACCAGCCGGCCTGCACCACCGTCCCGCTGTCTGCGGCAAGGATGGCCGAACCTGTGGGGGTACCGATATCAATGCCGCGGTGAAAACTTCTGCCGCGGTAGCCATAGCGGGAAGTTACACGGCCCCGGCCTGCCACGGGCCAGAGAAACTGCCCCGTGCCGGTACCGGCAGGAACAGGCTTCGTCCCCCTGGCAACAATTTTCGTCCTGGGTTCTTTCACCACCTGCTCGGACAGGGCCACTCGCCCCTCTTCCCTGCCGTTCTTTCTGGTCACACGGTAAGTTACTTCCTTCTCACCGTATTCACCGGCCTGCACAACCTTACTCTGGCCTTTATAAAGAGAGTTGCTGTTTTGGTATTCCGTTTGATACGGAATGCGCTCGGTTACAACAATTTCTTCTGTAACGGCGACCCCAACCAGCGGATCCGGAATTAATAAATTAAGCGTATCGCCGGGCATCAGCCGGTCGGAACCGTTCAAATGGGGATTGATGGCCAGCAGTTCCTCAACAGTCAAATCGTTCTTCCGGGCAATGGACCAGAGGGAATCCCCGCGGGAAACCATGTAAATTTCCCTTTTGTCGGCGCCGTTTTGCAGTAACTCTGTTGCCGCCTCCACGCTGTAAATTTCCCCGGGCTCTGCCAGGACCAGGCGGGCTTCGACTTTGTCAGTCAGAACAATGGCACGCACAACGGCATTATCATTCCCGGCCGCATAAGTGTTTTTCAGCGCGTCCATCACCTGCCCGTAATCCTCAATACTGCGCACTGTAAGCACCGGCCGGTCGTTGACCATGATCTGATAAGCGTACTGTTTGTAATGGAGTTTTTGCTCCAGCAAGGCTTTTACTGCCTGCGCATCTTCCGTGACGCCCTGGCGCTGTTCATAGGAAACCGCCACCACCTGCCCGGTGGCAACTTCCGCACCGCGGGCAGCCTGCTCTTTTGCCTGCAGGGCGGCCACATGCTCCCACACCACTGCCTCATCTTCCACATAACCGATCTCCTCGCCGTCCAGGTAAACCACATAGGTGAAGGAACTATAGTAAGCATAAACCCTGGTAACGGTGACCAGCGACAGTAAGAGCACTGAGGCCAAGGCCGCATATTTAGCGTGCCTGCCGATACGGGCCATCCAGTTGCAGGCGGCGGCAAGGCACCTTAATGCCGCTTTTGCCAAGGAAAACACGGCCGCGAAGGTACTGCCTGCCCGGGCGGCAAGACGGCTATTATGAAATTTTTCAGTTTTGGCGCGGAAAAATGTTTTCAGTCCCTGCAGTGCGGCACTGGCCTCCTGCCGGACGGAACGTCTGCTTTTTTTACGCATAAAGCACCTCTTTGAAACGACTGATTGCTTTTCGGCAAGCTTCTCGCTAAAGGAGCGCCTTATATATTCGTTAACGTTTGGCGAAATTCCTGCAAAAAATTAAATAATTATTAAAACTTCTTAAAACTTCTTAATAGAACATTAAAAAACGGCCTGCCGAAACAGGCCGCATCTTTTCTGGTGACCCCTGCGGGACTCGAACCCGCGTTACCGCCGTGAAAGGGCGGTGTCTTAACCGCTTGACCAAGGGGCCGTTTCATGGTGAGCCATCCGCGACTCGAACGCGGGACACCCTGATTAAAAGTCAGGTGCTCTACCGACTGAGCTAATGGCTCACAATGTCTTACGAATCAATATGTTACTATAGACTGCCGGTCTTGTCAACGGCAAAAATCAGGAAGCGGGCATTTCGGTATGCTCGCGGGTAATATTGAGAAATTTATTAAAGTTTTCTTTGAAATAGAGCTTGATTGTGCCCACCGGGCCGTTACGCTGCTTGGCAATAATGATTTCCGTTTCGTGCCTGTTTTCCGCATTCGGGTTGTAATAACCTTCGCGGTAAATAAAAGCCACCAGGTCCGCATTGGCTTCAATGCCGCCGGATTCCAACAGATCGCTGAGCACCGGTCTTTTTTTCTCCCTCTGTTCCACAGCCCGTGACA
>DUUE01000087.1 GCA_012841735.1 Bacillota bacterium
GCCTCCGCCGCCAAAACCACCGCCACCGGAGAAGCCGCCGCCGGAGAAGCCGCCGCCGCGGCCGGAACCGGACGACTGTACCGAGGCGGCGGTACGGATTGTGTTGGTAATTCTGGTATTGATGCTGTTAAAACTTATCGTCAGGGAAGCAAGGGAGCCTGCATGCCCCGTATGCGTGCCGTACAGGAACCAGCCGTGCCCAAAGCGGTGGCTCCCATCCGTCGCCTGTGGGTAGACAAGCTGCAGCTGCCTGATTACTTCCGAGGCAACACCCAGTGTAACGGCATACACCAGGTAATGCTCCCAGACTACAAGTGCAGGGAGTGTATGCTTATCCAGATTGGAAAAGTCAAGGAGAAAACGGCGAAATGCCTGCCAGCGGGCAAAATCCTCCGCCCCGCTGCGGGAGCGGCGCCGCAGGGTAAAACTGCTTATAAAAAGGATGATACCGGATATGAGCAGGGCAGGGCCGAGAATGGCTGTCTGAGTTGCAAGCAGGAAAATTCCCAGAGGCAGCATAATCACACCGGTTGCAAGTAAGGCGGCTTTAGGCGTCCCCCCTGTATCGAAGAAGCCGAGGGCAGAGCCGCGGACGCTAAGCAGGCCCTGCCAGGCGGACCAAAAACTGCGGAATTCCGCCTGCTTTTTTTTCGCAAACTGCTCCAGTTCAGCAAAGGTGAACTCCCCGTCAGCAGCCAGGGCGGTAAAAAGAAAATCAAGCAGATTTTTTTCATGGCCTTGAAGCAGGCCGTCTTTTGCCGTGCGTATCACTTTGTAATCCCTTTTTGTGCCGCCTAAAAGTCCCTTTTTTTCTTTGCTTATTTCTTCAATCCGGAGATAACCTTTGCGGGCCAGGTCGAGCAGGGTTGCTGTCAGGTCTTCCGGTGCCGTCCTGCCAAAGCGCCACAGCACACCCAGCTCTGCAGGGGTATAGTCGGCAGGAAGTTCCCGGTAATAATCGCCGTCAAAAGCAGGTGTAAATTCTTTTCCGTAACGCAGCCAGGCGAAAAAAGCCGTGATTAAGCTGCCTGCAACAATAAGTGCGGCCAGAAAGACAAGCAATCTGGAGCGGCTGCGGGCGGTATTGGCTTCTGCAGCCAGTTGTTCCTCTTCCTGCAGAATATGGGGCAGGGCTGTTTTTCCTGTTTTTGTGGCAGCCTGCGGAACCAGGGACGGCGGAAAAGTTACCCGGCCTGCCAGAAAAGTCTTTGCAGGCAGTTTGTCAATCTGCCAGGAAACAGTGCCGTCCGCCAAAATGTCCACTTTTCCGTGCAACGGGCCGTGCCCCCAGGCACGGATATCTTGGCTTGCCGTCCCGGGAGGCAGTTTCAGCCTAATCCTGACAGAGTCCGCGTGTGTTTCCCATGCATCGCCGGTAAACTGGTAATACAGTTCCGCCACATCGTCATGCACCTGGACAACATTATTGACACGGTAACTGATGGTGAATGTCCGCTGTTCGTCTGCAGCGTCAAAACTCCAGTCAACATAGAGCCTGTCGCCTTCGTCCCTGAGAAAATAGGTGCCGGCCGGGCCATAAGTGTCTCCCGGATTAAAAGTATAGGATACCCCGTTTTCCGCCACGGTTACTTCGCTGATGGATGTGGGGGGAGGAGTTTTGATCCACACGAACATGCCCTGAAATGCTCCGGAAAATTCTGCCGTCCGCTCTTCGCTGATCCACATATGGCCCGAGGGTGTAATTTCGGCTTCAATATTTATGCGGGGAAAATGGTAAGAGCGGGCTGCTGCAGGCTTTGGCTGCAGCAGGAAAAACAGCAGGGCAAATAACGGTAGAACCAGTAAACGCCAGTTTTTGGGTCTGCCGGTCATGGTGATCACTCAAATTTGACATCTACCGGGTTCCGCGCCCCGGCACTGCCTTCCAGGTTGAAATATTCTGCCGGTTTAAAACCAAACAACCCCGCAATCAGAACGGCAGGAAAAACTTGAAGTTTTGTGTTGTATTTCTGGACGGTGTCATTATAAAACTGGCGGGAAAAAGCAATCTTGTTTTCAGTGGCACTCAATTCTTCC
>DUUE01000066.1 GCA_012841735.1 Bacillota bacterium
AGCGGGTTTCCTTCGACGACATCGTTGACGTTGATGAAGATACCGGAGTCTTGATCATCAGCAGAGATGAAAACAGTGAAACCATTGGGGTCTATGATCCCAATATGACCAAGGCTTTTGAGAATACCATTCCCGGTCGGTTAATGGGAATGACTCGCTATTTTTCTTATGACGACTACGTTAACAAGACGAAAGCGGGCATCCTGGTTACCTATGCCCCCAGGCAGGAGTACACCAGCGACAATATCAGCGAACTCCTCTATTGCACGGATCTCCGCAGCAGTTTTAATTATGACAGGCAGGTGAAGGAAGTTGTCAACCTGGCCTCCCTCGACACGCTCGGAGAATATGTTTACCTTGACTACGGCGATGAGGAGGTTGCAAACAGAATTATTAAGCGCCTGCGAGACTCGGGATACCGCAGGCAGACTCCGGAATATGTTGGCCTATTAAAGTCGTTGTTCAGCGCAAAGGGCTTCTATGACGGCATTATGACGGGCGGGCTCTTGATTTATGTGTTTTTCGGCCTGGCTGCTTTCTGGCATTTCTATAACGATCGCAAAACGATCTCCATCCACTTCCTGCATGGCGGAACCCTGAAAAAAATGGCCGGCAATCTTGGGGTGAAATTTATCCTCCTCAATCTGCTGGGCATGATCCCGGTATTGTTATTCAGTTTTTTTCAACAGAGGACAATATTTTTTTTCATGATGACTGACTTCTCGCTGATGACGTTTCTTGCCGTGCATGTTTTGTTAACCTCGTTGATGTACTTCCTGGCCTTTTATTTCGTTTTTGTGATGGTCCGCACCAGCAGGCGAGGTGACTATTATGTACGCTAATTTTCTTCTGGGGCTGCAGGACATTTGGAAACATAAAATATTCTTCGGGGCTTGCATCGCCTTTCTTGTAGTATTCTCCACGGTTATAGTGATGATTGCCGTATCTATTTATGTAGACCTGCAACACCAAAGGTTGATGGAGGCCAAAGTATTAGAAACCTTTGAACCTGTATACACCCGGTTCGATCTTTCATACGACAGGGAGGACCTTGAGTATATTTCCAGGATATACGCAAAGAATGCCGTTTCTACGCGAGAGTCCCAGTCATTGTCCAGTTCGTATGGGCGGCCTGTCGCTTTAGTTTTTGGCGACGGCTCTTTGATCAACCCCGGTATTGTGAATCGAGAGGGAATTACTGTGTATGCGTACGATACCTGCGACCTGGAATATATTGAAATATTGGGTGTTGAGCACAAGATAAAGCCAATATTGTCTTTTGCAGAAAGATTTCAGTTTGAATCCTATTTAAGTTTTGATCCATTTCCGTCCCCGGAGAGCATCTTTGTCGTTTACCAGGGCGAGGCCATGGTTGAGATAATCCATTATATGGCGGAAAGAAATCCCGAACGTTTTTTTGAAATAATTGGAAATACGTGGATCCTGGCTGAGGACAGCAAGCGCATTGATGATTTTACCGGTTATATTAAAAACCATGTGGAGGGTATTTCCTTCAAGGATTATTTATATAAGGGCAACTATGGCTATGGCTTTTTTATTAGTTCCTACCTGTTGCCCCTGGTGGCTGCCCTGGCATTGACCGGAATTCTATCCTTCCTGGTGATATTCCAGGGCATGCTCCAAAGGATGAAACGAGACCTGACCATTCATATCCAGAGTGGAGCCCGGTTTGGAGATGTTTTGCTAAGATTCTGTGTATTCTTTGGCGCCATCATCGGGATTACCCTGGCGATTATACATATCATCGGAGTCATTCGTGCCTATGACTACGAATCCTTCATTGGGCCGGTAACACTGGCGCCGTTGCTTATAATCGCAATCAGCATTCCAATTTATATTGCCAGGGCATTGAAGAGAACAAATCTGTTCGATAACCTGAGGGGAGATATGACATGAAACTCTTACTGGAGAATGTCAGCAGGATTTACGAAAGTGACGGTAACAAGACCCCGGCCTTGACCGAGATCAGCGTAAGCTTCCGTGAGGGCGACCAGGTAATGATAACCGGCGAGTCGGGCGCCGGAAAATCAACTTTGCTCAATATTATTGGCCTCCTGGACCGGGGGTACCAGGGCCATTACTTCATTGCCGGGAAAAATGCCCGAGAGTACTCCGCTAAAGAAGAGGCATTGATGCGCAACAAGATGTTCAGTTATATCTTCCAGGAGTATGCCTTGCTGGAATCCGAGACTGTCTACGACAATGTGAAGGTGCCCCTGCTCTATTCAGATGTGCCCAAGAAGAAGCACCGGGAGTATATCGAAGAAGCCCTGGACCAGGTGGGCTTGAGCGGTCATCTTAGAAAGAAAGTAAAACACCTATCGGGCGGGGAGCGGCAGCGGGTGGCCATCGCCCGGGCCCTTGTCAATAAACCCCGGGTCATTTTGGCAGACGAGCCCACGGGGTCCCTGGACAGCAAAAATCGCCGGCTGGTATTGGATATTATTTATAACTATCTTGATGAGACCAAGATCCTCATATTTGTAACCCATGACCTGGAAAAGAACCGAAGAGG
>DUUE01000203.1 GCA_012841735.1 Bacillota bacterium
AAAGTTGGAAAAAAGCCTAAATAAAGGGTTTCTTGGCCTTTTATCGAAGTAACGATTTATGGAAAACACCACTCAAAAGAACCGGGAACTTCAAACCCTCTGCGCTCTTCAAGCACAACAAATTGCCGAGCTTACCGCCAAGGTGAACTGGTATGAAGAACAGTTTCGTAGGAGGTGGGCATTATTTTACGCTTATATTCGTTGCTGTAGATGCTACCTTCTTGGATCTGGATCTGGCATTCGACACCCTAAATCACAAAAATGAAACAGTTAATTTATGTAAAATAGTCGTTATGTTCTTTGACATCGAGATAGATATCAGGCGAGAAACCGGCCAGGCCGAGCACCCTGGGCACCTTAAAACGGCTGCCGAAAGCGCGGCGGTTGGGATCGTCGGTGGTCATAGTCATGACCCTCTCCATGCTTTCGAGGATCTTTTTGGCTGTGGGGGTAAAAGTTTTAACCTTGCCGGGAATGAGTAGCGGCTCAGTCTCAGATTTCATGGCCTCGCGCACCCGTCTCTCCAGCAGGTTAAAGATGAGCATGGCCATGAGCAGCACGTAGGCCAAAGCCTCGACGCGCTCCGGCTTCTTTAAGAAAATCGGGCCAACAAAGAGCGGATCTTTTAAAAACTTAAAAGAAGTCTCTACGTTGTTCTGGGATTTGTACTGCTTGAGCACCTCATGAGCAATGTAGCTTTGCTCGAGATTGGTGATCAACACAAAACAACTCAGGCGCTCTTTGGTTCTTTCAACTAACTCCTGGTCAAGTGAAGCCTCGAATTCGAGGCGATAAACCGTGGTAGTAGAGCTGTTCTTGCCGGGCCGGCCGGGCTTTCTTTTCGCTTCGGAGACAACCCGGCCTGTAATTAAAAAGTGCTCGTCTTTGTGTTCTTTGATAAATTGGGCACAGGCCGCTTCGGCATCGGGAGCACAGGCGTAGGTTTCCTTCATCTTAGCTTTAATCTCTTTATCCAGGGCACTATTTGTCTTAGCCAGCTTTTTCTCCAGCGACCGGGCCTTGCGCCCGTCTAGCTTGGAGGAATAGACTACCAGGAAGCGGTACTGCTCACCTTTAATGCTGCCGGAAAGTTCCCGGCAGCGGTAGGTTGCGGCGTCCTTGCGGCTTGAGAAACATCCGAGCTCGGTAAAATTATTCTCCGCCCAGGCCCTGTCTTTGAGCTCTTCCTCTAAAGAGAAGTTACCCGGCAGCCTGGAGATGAACTTTAAGTTGTGTTTTTTCAGTTTCTTTAAGCTGGCCTCGGTCACCAGGGCTGAATCGGCTACGTATATAACATTGGACAGCACCTCCGGCGTCAGCGTGGAGGCCAGCTTTTCGATATATTCAAAGTTCCAGGTCTTATCGCTTAAGTTGCCGCTGTTGACCTCGGCCGCCACCGGAATCTTGTCTTCAGTGACGCTTAAGCCGTAGAGGAACTGTTTAAGATCGGGCCGCTTATCCTTGCTGAGGCCAAAAGTGATGAAGAAGTCGGGATCAGTAGCCTCTGCGTACTCGTAATCACCGTGCACTGAAATTGAGGTGGTGTCGCTGTAGAGGTACTTTAAGACAATTTGCTCGTGGCAGATCGCCCTTAAGCACAGGGTAGAGAAAACTTCATGGGGGCCCCGCTCCGCTAATTTATCTAAAGCGTGGGCCAGGTTGTAGTCAGTCAGGTTTTCTAAGCTAATGCCCCGGCCGAAGAGATTCTCAAGGTCCATATGCTCGTAGGATTCATCAATGCGGTACAAAGGTCTTTTACGGCCGAAGATGTTGATCACCAGCGCTTTGATGCGCTCGCCCGGCGACATGCGGCACTGGGCCTCGTCCCACCGGACCATCTCGTCAATGGTCCGGCCAATCTTGAGCTCATCGTAGAGGGCAGATATTAATGCAGCCGGGCCGCTGTGGAATATCTCGGGCACACTCATCCCTCCCGTATTTATCTTACTACGGGTGGGTAAAAAGTACAAGTAAATATATGTTAATATACGTTTTTTATGTGATAATTTTTCTGATCTGGTAAGCTAATTCATTATTAGGCGAAATGGAAATATTTTGGGTGTTGAATGCAAGATAAAAGTTGCTGCTGTGTTGTTTGAGGTGTAGCGGCAGGCCAATGGATTAAGTCTAATTCAATGACCTGCCGTTTTAATAAATACGCATGCAGGAAAATTACAAGAGAAATTGAATAAAAAGGGAGAAGATTGATGAACAATAGAGGTTTGATGACATAGTATCCGCCTATCTTGGAATTAATTAATAACCGCGCTCAGCTGCCCGGACTGTGGGCAGCGCTATTTGGTGCCGATCCCGTAAATAACAACTATAGCTCTGGAAAGACGTTGTTAATTAGCTCTTCAATTATATCCATTAATTTTTAATCATTAATTTTTAATTTTTCAATGTTTCTAGGTAAAATATATCAACGCTCGGAGTGTGTCTGTCAAGGGATTATTTGCGTGATCCACTGGAAAGGCGCGTAGTGCGGTGCGAGGCCTGCTTCGCCCCAACATTTTTTCGTCATCAGGTATGGTGTTAAGT
>DUUE01000027.1 GCA_012841735.1 Bacillota bacterium
GCAAAGTTTACAACAGGGCACTGCTTTACGCCCCCGACGGCAGCTTGCTGGGCAGCCAGGACAAAGTGCACCTGATGCCGCTGGAAATAAGCTGGGGCTTTTCTGCGGGGAAGGCTTTCCGCGTTTTCCCCACGGCTTTTGGCGGCCTGTCGGCGCCTGTCTGCATGGATGCCACCTATTACGAAACTTTCCGTGTCGTGGCGGCCCTGGGAGCGGATATTGTCGCCATTCCCATCGCCAACCCGGAGGACTATAACGCATATCTCGCCCTGCGCGGCATCTGGCCGCGGGTGCAGGAAACGCCTGTTTACGGGATTAAAAGCGCCCTTGTGGGCAACATCCTGGGCTTTACCCTGACCGGTAAGGCGGGTGTGTTTGCCCCGCTGGAGCTGACACCAAACGCCGACGGTGTCCTGGCGGAAGCAAAGAGCTTTGACCGGGAAGAACTGGTCACGGCCACCATTGATCTTGCCGCCCTGCGGACCCTGCGTGCCGCACACCCGCGGCTGCTGGACAGCAACCCGGAATTTTTGGCGAAATATCTTCCCCGGCTTTATCATGCCAACGCCAAATAAGGCGCCGGCTTTTTTATTCTGCCGCCCCGGCACGCACTTCCTTTTCCGGGTAGAAGTAAAAGAAAATGCAGCCGGCCAGCACAAAAACGCCGGCAATGGGCCCGGTCAGTTTCACTCCCAGCGGCTCCGCCGCCGTATTGCCGAAAACCTGAAACAGCACGCCTGTAACCAGGGTGGAGAGGCCCAGAACCATTTTCAGGATGAGTCCCTGTGTACCGAAATACATGGCCTGCCGTTGCTGCCCAGACAGACCGGCCTCCAGGTCGGTAATGGCGGCGACAATGGCATCAGGCAGGACAAAAAGGGTGGCCAGCGGGATGCCCGCCACGGCCATCAGGATCAGGGCGGCAGTCTGCGCGGACAAGCCGGCCAGGGGCTGCCCCAGGAAGTAGAAAAGCGGCAGCAACACGGTAAAAAAGAAGAGCGATACCAGCATTACCAGCCGCTGTCCCATTTTTTTGGCCAGGATATTCACAGCAGGGAACAGGAGAAAGGCCACCACAAAAGCCGCCGCGAAGTAATAGGAGACCATTTCTTCCCCCTGTCCCAACAGCACAGTGACATAAAAAGGCAGGCTCACAGTCACAATATTAAAACCAAGCCAGAAAGTGGTGTTGCCGGCCAGGTAATAGCGGAAAGCCCTGTTTCGCAAAGTGGTCATAATGGCATCACGGAGGCCCAGGGAAGCAGGTTCCCCTGTCACATACTCTTTTTCCCGGACAAAAACAGGAAGATAAAGCAAGATGATACCGGCCGCCGCGGAACACCAGATCATCCCCCCAAAGCCCAGCCGGTTAATAAGTACCCCCGACCCGACCAGGGCTGCAGCCACCCCCAGCAGGGAAAAGGCGGCACGCAGCGTGGAAAGGTCCACCCTGTCGCTTTCTTTGCGGACAAGCTCCGGCAGCAGTGCCAGGTAGGGACAGACATAAACGGTAAAAAAGAAATAATACAGACCACCCATAGCCGCCAGGTAAAAGAGATTTGCCGGGCCGTGGGAAGCGGAAGGCGGGTAAAAAAGCGCCACATAAACGGCGGTATAAAAGAGCGCACCATAGAGCAGAAAAGGTGTCCGCCTCCCCAGGCGGCCGCGATGGTTATCCGACCACAGGGCTACCAGCGGGTCGGCCACGGCATCCACAATCCTGCCGAAAACCATGACGGCGCCAAAGAGTGCCGGCAAAAGCAGCGGCTGTTCGCCGGCCGTGTAATAATACATCAACCAGGTGACCACAATGCGATCCAGCATGGACCACCCGGCCGATGATGAAGCATACAGAAGCTTGCCTGCCCAGGTTAGCTTTTTTTGCATTTCCTCTCCCTCCGTTTATTTACTCCCGTAAACATGGCAGAGCGCAAAACCAAGAAAACCTGCCGCAGAGGCAAATGCCTGCCCCGTTGCGGCCCGTCCCGTATCAGGATCCACGCTTTCACAGCAAAAACCGCTGTCCAGTTTGGCCGCGGCAAAAAAGTGTTCCGCTTCCGTCCTGCCTGCCAAAAGCTCATTGGCGGCGGCCAGGGGCCAGGGGTCTCCGGCATGACGGGATGCGGCTCCGGACAGCACCCGCCCCGCCCGCCGGTACGGATTGTGTTCGGAGCAAATCCACTGCAAGGTATGCCGCCAGACGGGATCTTCCCGGCGGCAGAAACCGTAATGGGGAAGCAAAAGCAGGCTGCCGGGCGGGTTGTCGTAAAGCGCGAAATTGCCACGGCCGTCCACCGCCCAGGCAAACATGGGTCCGTAAGGCCCTTTCACCACCCCGTGCCGGTAGATGGCAGTGCGGATGGCCAAAGCCAAATGTTTCGGGTCTCCCGGCAGTTTCAGCCCTTTCCCGGCCAGCCGGGCAAGGAAAGACAACGCCCGCTGTGCCAGGGCATTGCTGTAAATCAGGTAGGGATAAGGGGGCGGATCGTCGGAAGGATCAAGAAAAGTTCCGCACAAGCCCACATCGGCGTTGTACCACTGCAAGAACTTGGCCAAAAGCAGCGGCAGGGCCCTTTTGATCCGCTCATCCGCCAGGACGGCGCGGTCGCCCGTTGTCTGCAGGTAGTGCTTTAACGCCAGTAAATAGGCGGCCAGCTGGTCCAGTTCGAACCCGGGGTAAAGCAGCGTCCCGTCAATGTAGTGGGCATGTTCCCCCGCCCGCTCCAGGTGCCGCTCAAAGACGTTAAGAAGGACTTTCCCGGCGGTGGCGGCGTCCGTCAGCAAAAGACCGGGGAAGCTCCACAGCAATGCGTCCCGTGCCCAGAAGGCGGCGCTGACATAATATTTGGGGCTGCGCGAGGTGACAGGAAGCCACCTGTCGCTGTCAATGGCCCGCCCCAGGGCAAAGAAATAATTA
>DUUE01000133.1 GCA_012841735.1 Bacillota bacterium
ATCCAGATCGGCAGAAGAGGCACCGCCAGGAGGCACAACAGCGCAAAGGCCATCATGATTTTGCCTGCCGGCCTTGCCAGGTTCATGCTCATGCCGATACCCACACGGTTGCTGATGAGCGTTTTTTGGTCGTACGGATTATAGTAAAACATGCCGTTAATCCACCAGCGGTCCTCGTCCGCATAAAGAGGCGCGGGGCTTTCAGCGGCCAGTTTATACTGCATGTTGCGCGTGGCAAATTCCGCTTTTAAGGCAGCCCACAAAATGGCGGCGGTAAAGAGGGCAGTGGCGGACAGAAAGAGTGTAAAGGCAGCCCGGCCGGTTATGCCCAGCCAGAAAATAATGGTATAAAGCGCGTTGATCCAGGCGGCGGTCAGCCAGAAGCGCGCCCAGTTTGCTCTCCTGATCCTTGTCAGGGCGAGGTTATATTCACTGTCTTCGGCAATTATTTCGGTTCGCTGCCGTGAAACCAGCCGGTAACAGACAAAAAAGAGAACGGTAGTCAGCAGCATTGCCACACAGCCTGCAAGGATGGCTATATGTGTCTGCGCAAGCCCCGCCGTCAACTCAAAAGCTACAGGCAAAGCACTGATAATCATGGCAGGGACAAACAGCCACCCATTTGTCTGAACCCCAACTGCAGCGGCAGCTTTCAGGTCAACCAGTGTTTTCTGCCCGCCGGCGACTGTCCATTGCCTTTCCTGCTTCAGTTTTTTCAGCCGCCGGTGATATTTTGTATAAGGTATGTAAGGTATGATGATTGCCAGGATAGTCCAGTCCATTAAAATTAACATGACAAGTGATATGCTCCTGACAAAAAAGACGGAGAAGGGCAGGAATGCCAGCAGCAGTGCGGCTTGCAGCAAAGCACGTTTAAACTGTTGACAAATCATTGCCAGGTCCGGATCGTTCAGTACGGAGCGCGGCAGTGTGACACCGAGAATAATATTTTTTCTGGGTTTGATTTCATTTTTCAGCACAAAGTACATAATGGGCAGGATTGGATATAAGAGAATTAATAAAAAGATTTTCATAAAAATCATCTTTCTTCCTCCATCTCTCTGCTCAGGCGGTTAAACAGCTCCTGCATTTCCGTTTTACTGATACCTTTCACTTTTGCTTCCGCCATGATCAATTCCAGCTCTGCAGCCAGCCTGGCCAGCGTTTTATCCCTGCTGTCGCAGGGAAGGCTGACAACGGCGCCGCTGCGCCGGTCAATGGAGATGAGCCCTTCCTGCTTTAACAGCTGGTAAGCTTTGTTAACCGTCATCATGTTGATTCCCGCTTCATTGGCCAGGGCGCGGATGGCGGGCAGTTTTTCCCCGGGCTGTAATATTCCCTTGGCAATGGCCAGCAGTATCTGGTTTCTGATTTGCAGGTAAATTGGCACTTCACTGGAAAAATCCAAGGCTAAAATCATGTCCGGACACCCCTTTGTATTATATATTATAATACAAATAATACTGAAAAGGAAGCGTCCAGCCATCGTTCTTCCCTGGAAAAATTCCACGAAAGACTGCTTTTTGCCGGGCAAAAACCCCTTCCTTTGACCGGACCGGCCAAACCGGGAAAAAAACATAAAAAACAAAGCAGGACGGCAGCGTCACATGACGCTGCCGTCCTGAATTTTGCCTGCGAAATAGTTTTCAGCCGGAAAGTCAGGCTGCCTGGTCTGTCTTCTGTTCCTGCCCGCGTGCAGGCAGCAGGCAGCGCACGGTGACGGCACAGAGGACAAGAATGCCTCCGGCTATCGTCCGCGGCCCCGGTACTTCCGCCAAAAGCAGCAATACCCAGAGGGGGTTGAGGACCGGTTCAATTACGGGGATCAGAATGGCGTCCAGGGCGGAAACATATTTAATGGCAAGACAGTAAAGCAGATAGGGGATGCCCAGCTGGAAAACACCCAGGGCAAGCAGTGCCAGCCATCCGGCCGTATCCAGCGCGGGCTGCCGCACAAAGAAAGGCAGGGCGATCAGCAGTGTCAGCAGATTGCCGCAGAGGACGGATTCCAGCGGGGAGCCGTCTTTTTGCTTGCGCAGAAAAAGCGCCATGGCGCCAAAACTAATGCCACTTAAGATGCCGCAGATGTTGCCCAGGATTCTGCCCGGTGTCAGGCTGTCAAGAAAAAAGAGCACCATTCCGCCCAGGACCACCAGCACGGTGAGCCAGTCGGCACGGGTTGTGCGTTCATGCAAAAACCAGGCACCAAAGAGAGCCACATAGACCGGTGCCGTGTACTGCAGGAGGATGGCGGTGGCCGCCGTGGTCAGTTTGGTGGCTGCCACAAAAAATACAACCGTACCCACATAAACAAGGGTGGCGCCCCACTGTGCCGGGGAACCGCTCCAGCGCGGACGCCGGATGACTGCGGCCAGAATGATGGCGGCCAGGGCGCTGCGCCCGCCCGCAATGGCAATGGGGTGCCAGGGGATGAGCTTGATCAGAAGACCTCCGCTGCTCCAGAGCACGGCGGTTATGATAAGCAGTGCGACAGCCTGCCGGCGGTTTAATTTTTTTTCTGCCAGACCAAATCTCAACATACACACCTGTTTCTGCTGTTCTTTATGTGCTGAAATCTCCCGGACGGCCGTGATATAATTATAACAGATACGGCAGGGGAGGCAACCGGAGAGATGGACAGGGAGAATACTTACATAACAATAGACATTCCCGGGACGGTAACAGGGGCGGACCGCCGGACAGTGGCTGCTTTTAACCGCCTGTTTGCGTCGACCGGTGATGCTTGTGCCCAATCACGGGAAGGCAAGATTGTTATTCACCTGAAACAGCTTGATTTCCGGAAGCTGGAGGAGTTTGCCGCCGCCCGGCCTGAAGAGCTGGCGCAGCAGATCTGCCGGGCCATAAAAAGCATTAAAAGCTACAATATCCGGGCCGGCAAAAGAGTTTATGCCAATTACGGCGCGGAGCGCAAAGTCAGGCAGCGTAAAATGAAAGAAGCAAAACGGGATAAAATTTATTATGCCCGGGGGCATACTTTCACCCGTGAAAATACCTGTGTCCCTCGCACTTACGAAAACCGCATTATCTGCGGCGACAGCCTGGAAATACTCAAGGTTTTGCCGGACAACTGCATCGACTTGATTTTTACTTCGCCTCCCTACAATTTCGGCCTGGAATATGCCGGACAGGATGACGACCATTACTGGCAGGATTATTTTGACAAGCTCTTTGCCATTTTCGACCAGTGCATCCGGGTGTTAAAATTCGGCGGCCGCATTGCGGTCAATGTGCAGCCCCTCTTTTCCGACTATATTCCCACCCACCACCTGGTCAGCAATTATTTCCTGGGGAAAAAACTGCTCTGGAAAGGAGAAATTCTCTGGGAAAAAAATAATTACAACTGTAAATATACCGCCTGGGGCTCCTGGAAAAGCCCTGCCAGCCCCTACTTAAAATATACCTGGGAATTCATTGAAGTTTTCTGCAAGGGCAGCCTGAAAAAAGCGGGCGCAAAAGAAAACGCCGACATCACAGCCGAGGAATTTAAAAACTGGGTCACGGCAAAATGGTCAATTGCACCCGAACGCAACATGCAGGAATACGGCCACCCCGCCATGTTTCCCGAAGAACTGGCCCGCAGGGTGATAAAACTATTCAGCTTCCGGGGTGATTTCGTGCTTGATCCGTTTAACGGGGCAGGGACCACCACCGCCGTGGCACGGCAGCTGGGGAGAAGGTTTTTGGGCGTTGATATTGCAGAAGAATACTGCGAAATGGCGCGCACCCGCCTTGCCGGCAGCGGCAGGGTGCAGGACTGACCGGCAAGAAGAGGGAGCACACTCCACAGTGTGCTCCTTAATGTTCAAAGCGGTTCAGGAAGGCTTTTGTCCGCTCGTTTTGCGGGTTGGCAAGCACCGCTTCGGGCGGGCCTTCTTCCACGATTACCCCTTCATTCAGGAAGATAACATGGTCGGCCACATCGCGGGCAAAACTCATTTCATGGGTGACAATCACCATTGTCATTTTTTCCGCCGCCAGCTGGCGGATAACTTTCAGGATTTCCCCCGTCAGTTCCGGGTCCAGGGCGGAAGTGGGTTCATCAAAAAAGAGGATTTTCGGCTTCAGCGCCAGTGCCCGGGCAATGGAAACACGCTGCTGCTGGCCGCCGGACAGCTGGTAGGGGTAAGCCTTCTCCTTGTCGGAGAGTCCCATTTTGGCAAGCAATTCCCGGCCGTCAGCC
>DUUE01000046.1 GCA_012841735.1 Bacillota bacterium
ACCGCCCGCTACAGCCGTAATGGTGCCCAGTATGACTGCACCCGTGGGGGTAATTTCTGCCTGCAGGGCCTGAGAAACACCGATGGTGACAAATGTCCCCAGCCCCAGGGCATCTGCCAGCAGCACCACTGAATGAATACGCAGGAAATACTCGAGAAAGAAATAGGTCAAAAGCGCACCGCTGATGGCCACATACAGGTAGAGGTCCTGGCGAAAGACAAAAGGCGGTATGCGACCGAGCAGCAGCTCACGCAGTGTCCCGCCGCCGAGGGCGGTGACACAGCCAAGCACAATAATTCCGAATAAGTCCATCTTTCTTTTTATGGCGACCAGTGCCCCGGAAACGGCAAAAAAGAAGGTTCCGGTTAAATCCAACAGAAACAGCAGTGTCATGGCATACTCTCCCGGGTGGTTTTTTGGCAGTGCTGCAACAGTAGAATCTACACACGAAAAGGTGTTGCCAATGTCTGTGTATATTCCCTTTGCTCCCGGAAGGCCGGGAGTCTTCCTGGAAAGATTAAATCGTTTTGTCGCCCTGGTACGGGTTGACGGGAAGGAAAGGCAGGCTCATATCGCCACTTCCGGGCGCCTGTGGGAACTGCTGGTACCCGGGGCGACTGTCTGGCTTGAACCGAGCAGTTCCGCCCTGCGGAAAACTGCTTTCAGCCTGCGGGTGGTGGCGTATGAAGGTGCCTGGGTTTCCATTGATGCCCAACTGCCCAACCAACTGATCCGTAAAGCGCTGGCAGGACATGTGCTGCAGCCTTTCCGCCACCTGGAGTTTGTGCGCAGTGAGCCTGCTTACGAAAACGGGCGTTTTGATTTTCTGCTGGCGGAGAAAACGGGCAGGGCAGTTTACCTGGAAGTAAAATCTGTGACCCTGGTGGAGCGGGACTGCGGATTTTTCCCCGATGCCCCGACGGAGCGGGGCCGGCGCCACTTGCGGCACCTGGCGGATTTGACGCTGGCAGGCAGCAGGTGCGCAGTCATTTTTGTTATCCAGCGGCATGACGCACTATGGTTTCAGCCAAATTACCGGACTGATCCCGCTTTTGCCGCAGCATTGCGGCAGGCTGTCTCCTGCGGAGTCGAAGTATATGCTTATCGGTGCCGGGTGTCACCGGCAGGCATCTCGCTGGGGGAAAGACTGCCGGTCCTGGTGTAACAGTTGAAGGAGGTGAAAAGATGCCCCCATCACGCTACCGCAACCGGCAGCAGGCCGGTACCGCCCTGGCAGAAAAACTGCTGCCTTACAGGGAGGAGGATACCCTGGTCCTGGCAGTTCCGCGCGGCGGTGTACCGGTGGCTGTGCCTGTAGTCCGTGCACTTGCCTCCGAACTGGATCTGATAATTCCGCGCAAAATTGCCACACCACGGCAGCCGGAACTGGCTGTGGGCGCCGTCTGCGAAGACGGGGATGTCCTGCTGAATCATCAGCTGGTAAGCTACTTCAAGTTGTCCCGCGAGGAAATCAGCCGTCTTGCCGCCAAAGAAGTGGCGGAAATCAAACGCCGTTTGCTGCTCTACCGGGGCGGCAGGCCGCCGGCACCGGTAGGCGGGCGGACAGTCATTGTCATTGACGACGGCGTGGCCACCGGTTTTACCATTACGGCGGCACTCCGGTCCGTAAGGAGGCGCCGGCCGCAAAAACTTATTCTGGCTGTGCCGGTGGCGCCGCCGGATACGGTGGAGAAACTGTCCCGTGAAGCCGACGTTCTTGTCTGTCCCCTGCAGCCGGAGCTTTTTGGCGCCGTAGGACAGTTCTATGATGACTTTGCCCAGTTGACAGATGAGGAGGTTATAAATTACCTGGCAGCTGCCGGCAGTCAATAAAAAGGGAATCAGCCGCCCGGACACGAATTATTGAGGATAAGCTGTTAGACCAAAAACGGAGGAAGAATATGAAGCTGACATTTTGCGGTGGTGCCCGCACTGTCACGGGCTCATCCTTTTTACTGGAAGCAGCAGGGAAAAAGATACTGCTTGACTGCGGGATGTTTCAGGGGGGAAAGCGACTGCGGTCGCGTAACTACGGGCAATACCCGTATAATCCGGCAGAAATTGATTATGTTATTGTTTCCCATGCACATATTGACCATTCCGGACTGTTGCCGCGACTGGTCAGGGACGGTTTCCGCGGCAAGGTTCTTGCCACGCCGGCGACCATAGACCTGGCGGGGGTTATGCTGCCCGACAGCGGGTATATTCAGATGATGGAAACAGAATGGATCAACAGGAAAAACAGGCGGTCAGGCCGCCCCCTGGAAGAACCGCTGTATACAGTCGAAGATGCGGAAGCCGCCCTGCAGTTTTTCCACCCGGTGGATTATTACACCCCGTATGCTTTGTCGCCGCAGATCTCCCTGACTTTTTTTGATGCGGGACATATTCTCGGCTCCGCCATTACCGAACTGACAATTGCCGACGGGACCAGGACGGAAAAGATCGTCTATACCGGCGACCTGGGCAAGTCCGGGCGGCCCATTATCCGTGACCCCGATATTTTGGAGGAGGCGGACTACCTGCTGCTGGAAGGAACTTATGGCAGCAGGAAGCATGAGCAGGATGAACAGAAAGTGGAACTCCTGAAACAGGTGATCCTGGATACTGTCAAGCGACAGGGAAACATTGTCGTCCCCAGTTTTGCCGTGGGCCGTACCCAGGAATTGCTGTATTACCTCAGCCGCCTGATGAAAAATTCCGAGATCCCCAATCTTCCCATCTATGTGGACAGCCCCCTGGCCATTTCGGCAACGGAGATTTTTGCCCGCCATCCGGAATGTTATGATGTGCAGATGCGCTGGCTTTTACAAAGCGGGCAGGACCCCTTCAATTTTCCGGAAACAATCTTTACCAGGACAGTGGAAGAATCAAAAAGTATCAATGAACTGCCCGGCGGGGCCATGATTATTTCCGCCAGCGGAATGGCGGAGGCGGGTCGCATCAAGCATCATCTGAAGCACAATCTCTGGCGGCCGGAATCAACAGTTCTTTTTGTCGGCTACCAGGCGGTAGGCACCCTGGGACGGAGAATCCTGGACGGCGTTCCGCGTGTCCGGATTTTTGGTGAAGAAATTAAAGTAAACGCACGCGTTGTGGCCATAGACGGTTTTTCTGCCCATGCTGACCGCAGTGAACTGCTGCGCTGGCTGGGCAAATTCCGCAAAAAGCCAAAACAGGTCATGCTGGTGCACGGGGAGGAAGAAGCGCTGATGCATTTTTCTGCTCTTGTGGAACAGGAGCTGCAACTGCCGGTTTATATTCCACAGCAGCTGGAAACAATGGAGCTTTTACCCGGCAGGTTGCCTGCCGCCCACGTCAGTGATGCCTGGCCAAAGAAAGCACATGAACTGCGCCAAAAGTGGCAGTCTTTTCAGGAAGAATACACGCGCCGCCTGGAGTGGGCATTGCACACTCCGGATGCGGAAGAACGCCTTGCAGAACTGGAAAAAGAGCTGGCTGCCATGCGTAAGTGTATAAATGCATAACGGCAGGGAGGGAGTCTGTTTGTCTGAAACATGGGATCTGCATAATATATTGCCTCACCGTTACCCGTTTTTGCTGGTAGACAGGATTACCGGTGTTATACCGGGGAAGAGCGCGACAGGGATAAAAAATGTGACTGTCAATGAGCCTTATTTCCAGGGGCATTTTCCCGGTTACCCCGTAATGCCCGGCGTCCTCATCGTGGAAGCTCTGGCGCAGGTGGGCGCATTTGCCATTTTAAGCATGCCGGAACACCGGGGCAAAATTGCTCTTTTTACCGGCATTGATAAATTGCGTTTCAAGCAGCAGGTAGTGCCGGGAGATGTGCTGGAACTGGAACTTGAAGTGCTGAAACTCCGCGGTACTGTGGGTAAAGGGCGTGGCGTGGCCACTGTGAACGGCAAAGTGGCGGCTGCCGGCGAATTGATGTTTGCTTTAATTGACCGGCCATAAAAACAGTTGCCGTACTGTTGCAAGGAAACGGCCAATTGCTTTAAACAGTAATTGGCCGTTTGTGTTGCTGTTTTTTCCATGTGCATTTCATAAATCTCTTTCACTTAAAAAGCGAATTCATTTTGGAATAAACTTTCCGTACCGTTATGATTAAAAATAATGCTTTTGTGCTCATTCATCAGGGCAATTATTTGCGCAAAGTAATGGTCTGTCATGTCTGCAAAAAGATAAGGGCAGATGCCGACTACAGGAAGCTTGTCAAGAGCCCGGTCCAAAGTTCTCTCAAACTCTATGAGCTCTGCGAATTGCCCGCCACAGGATGAAACGTGGGGTGAACCGGACCCCCACATGGTGTGATAGCCCATTTGAGCGCTCCTGGTTGCTTCCTCCGCCCAGGAATTAACTGCTCCGCGAACGCCAAAAATATTATATTGCTCCGTTAAATTTACAATTGTAAGGCAATTGTTGCTTTCCAGTTCTTCGACGGGCAGCCCTCTGGCGGCCAATTCTGTTCTCACATCATCAGGGTGTTGCCACCAGCAACCTTTAAACAGTCTGTACCTTTTTGCCAAACCTTCCTTAAAGAACTCGGCTTCCAGATTATGGAGCGAGTCATGGGAGCGGGTGATGGCCAAAACATGGTTGTGGTGAAAATCAACTTTTTCCCAGAGACCTTGCTTTCTTTTTGTGGCAGTGTTGCTTTCTGTCAGCAGTGAAGCCAGGGTTTCTTTTTTTATCCGCCATTCTTTGCCCAGTTTCACTCCGGACAGTTTGCCCGCCCGCAGCCAGCGATATATGGTGTTTGGTGTCGTTCTTAATATTACTGCTATTTCATCCACAGTATATAGTTTAGTATATAGTTTGTCGTTCATATGTGACCGACCTTCTTCCCCAATGTTCGTAAAAATGATATCATACCGGCTTGCACATAGCAAGCTGAAAGTAT
>DUUE01000115.1 GCA_012841735.1 Bacillota bacterium
AATAGTCATAGTAACTGACAAAATACTCCACCGCATTGTCGGGAAAAAACTCCCGGAATTCGCTGCACAGCTGGGCTGCCAGCGTTTTGTTATGAGCGATGACCAGGGTGGGGCGCTGGACCCGCTCAACCACGTTGGCCATGGTAAATGTTTTTCCCGAGCCGGTCACTCCCAGCAGGGCCTGGTGCCGCAGCCCCCTGTTCAGGCCTGCCACCAGGCTATCAATCGCCTGCGGCTGGTCGCCCCGCGGCCGGTAATCACTTGTAATCCGGAACTTGCCCATCTTTTTGTCTCCTTACTTACGGCGCTCAGGTAAACATAATAATATCATATTATTATACCAATTTCACAGCCGGCTTTACAGTAGAAAGTATTTTCTGCTGCCGGCACATCGGAACATATGTTTGCAGTACAATTATATCCTATCTGCAGCCGGGAGAAAATATTTTTTCTCCGGAAGGCTGCCGGGCACAGGCCTCTTGCCAAAATACACAAAAGCTTGTACACTAAAATTACCGTTATATAAATTCATATATAGCGAAATAAATTAACCGGAGGGAGAAAATGAAAAAGACAAAAATATTCCTTACCCTGGTTCTGTCCATGCTGCTTGTGGCCGCTTTTGCGCTGCCCGTCTCTGCCGGGAACGGAGACGGCTCCGGCGGGGGAAAAGATGATCCCCTGCGTTTGGAATCATCCTCACCGCAGGACGGCACGGGCAATGTGGCACTGGATGCGGAAATAAAATTGGTTTTCAATAAAAATGTGGTGCATATGTCTGTGCGTGATACCAACAAAGGCCTGGTATCACTGCGTGACGCGGACAATAATGTGGTTGCGGCAGAAATAATCATGGCAGACGATCAGATAGAACCGGAAAAGAGAAATGATATTATTGTCAAACCGCAGGCAAAACTGCAGGCAGGCACAACTTACACTGTTGTGGTGGCTGCAGGTCTGACGGCAAAAAACGGTACCGTTCTTGCCGAAGACATCCGGGTTGCCTTCACCACTGCCGCAACAGAGGAAGAAGGAACCGGTCAACTGCCCAGGACTTCGGCACACACCACACCGGCATACCTGCTGGCCGGTCTGGTACTGGTAACGGCCGGTATTGTGCTCAGGCGCAAACAAGCTGCAAGTTAGGAAAACAATGACTGGTAAAACATTTTTTAAACGTTTTTTGCTGCTGTGCGGCCCTGTCCTGTGCATGGCAGCAGCTCTTTTTTTAGGCAGATATCCTCTCCCGGCCGGCATGGTTTTCCGGGTCTTCTGGTCAAAAATCAGCGGGGTGCCGGGTGATTTCCCGGATATTTACAACACCATAGTCCTTGATATCCGGCTTTCACGAATACTGCTGGGTGCCATGGTCGGTGCCAGCCTTTCTGTCAGCGGGGCATCATATCAGGGGCTTTTCCGCAACCCGCTTGTCAGTCCGGCCATTCTCGGGGTCAGCTCGGGTGCAGGTTTTGGCGCAGCCCTGGGCATTCTTTACTTCGGCCACTCTTACCTGGTTTATGTCCTGGCCTTTGTCTTCGCCATTCTGGCCGTTTTTATGAGCACCATTATCGGGCGTATTTACAGTGTCACCCCCACCGTCACGCTCGTCCTGGGAGGAGTGATTGTATCCTCCGTCTTTTCCTCCCTCATCTCTCTGGTTAAATATGCAGCAGACCCCTACCAGCAACTTCCGGCCATTGTTTTCTGGCTCATGGGCAGCCTGGCGTCGGCCCGCTACCAGGATATCATGCTGGCAGCCATACCCATGGCAGCCGGTACCTGTGGCCTGCTGCTGATCCGCTGGCAGATTAACATTCTTTCCATGGGTGAAAAAGAAGCCCGTACTCTGGGAGTCAACACCACCCTGTTGAGAGCAATTGTGGTTAGCTGCGCCACACTGGCCACGGCCGGCGCCGTCTGTGTCAGCGGAGTTATCGGCTGGGTGGGACTGGTGATCCCCCATATCGGCAGAATGCTGGTGGGAAGCGACCATAAAGCCCTGCTGCCCGCCAGCATGTCGCTGGGGGCAAGTTATCTTATTCTGGTGGACGGGCTGGCCCGCACACTTACCGGTGCGGAAATCCCGCTGGGGATACTGACCGCACTGGTAGGGGCACCCTTTTTTGTCTATCTCCTGAAAACAACGAAAGGCGGCAGTTGGTAATGTCTCTGGTACAGGCCCACGGGATCTCATTTAGCTACGGACAACATGAAATAATCCACAGTCTCTCTTTTGCCGTAAACCCGGGGGAAATCTTTTGCCTCTTCGGACCAAACGGCTGCGGCAAAACAACACTGCTGGAATGCCTGCTGGGGCTCTTGAAAATATCCGACGGCAAAATCCTCCTTGGAGGAATAAACCCGCAGCAATCACCGCCTGCAGTTATTGCACGCGTTGCCGCCTATGTCCCGCAGGTCCATCAGAAAACTTTTCCCTATCTGGTCAGGGAAATTGTGATGATGGGACGGGCTGCATATACGGGCATCTTTTCTTCACCCGGCCGGAAAGAACTGGAGGGCGTGGATGAGGTGCTGGCAACAGTGGGTATTTTACATCTGCGTGACAAACCGTATGTGCAGTTGAGCGGCGGTGAAATGCAGCTGGTGATGATTGCCCGGGCACTTTTACAAAAGACGCCCGTCATGATTCTGGATGAACCAACGGCACACCTGGATTACCGTAACGACCTTCTGATCCTGGAAACGGTTGCCCGGCTGGTGACCGAACAGAAGCTGACTGTTCTCATGTCGACACACAATCCAAATCAGACTTTTTATTTTGAAAGCAAAGGTATTGCCACCCGGGTTGCCCTGATGCATAGCCATACTTTTGTCGCCACGGGCCCGCCGTCACAGGTACTGACGGAAGAAAATCTGCGCCGTTATTTCCGGATAGAGACAAAAATTATTCCTTACTGCGCTGAAAACAGACTCCCCCTGCACCAGGTTTTCCCTCTGGGGATTAATAACACTGAAACTACGGAGGAAAAAAATGCCTACCGGTAGAATCTATATTATTGTTATCATGCTGTTATTATTGCTTGCCGGGTGTGCGCAGCAGCCGCCACAGGCAGCCAATAATGAACCCGCCCCGGAAATAAAAACTGTTACAGACTGTGAAGGACGCCGGGTGGAACTGCCGGCACAAATTGAAAAAATAGCATGTTTGTATGCTTTCACCGGCCATGCGGTCACACTTCTGGGGCGCGGAGCAGACATTGTGGCCGTCAACCAGGGGCTTCCCCGGGATAAAATGCTGCTTGCTGTCAACCCGGCCATCGCCCGGGCCGTGGTTGCCTCTGGTTCAGACCGTATCAATATCGAAGAACTGCTTACCGTGACCCCCGATGTTGTTTTCCTGGCGGGAGATATAGCCGATGCCGAAAGGGACAAGCTGAGAAAAAGCGATATTCCCTATCTGATTGCAGACTTTCACAGCATGCAGGCACAGATAGATACGGTAAAAATGATCGGAGCAGCCATCGGCAGGGAAGAACAGGCAGAAAAATATGCTGCATATTATCAGGACGTGATAACACGTGTTACGGAGGTAATGAAGATTATCCCGGAAACGGAGCGTGTCCGCCTCTACCACTCCATTAATGAAGCGACCCGTTCTTATCTCGCCGACTCCCTTCCCGGCGAATGGACATCGCTTTTGGCAGATAATGTGGCTCTGCGGGAAGAACTGCGCCTGATTGATAATAAACAGTACGCCAGCCTGGAACAAATTTTATTGTGGGACCCGGACGTTATTTTTGCCAATGAAGACGGGGTGGCGGATTATATCATGACTGACAGCCGCTGGAGCGCACTGCAGGCCGTTAAAACGGGAAAGGTTTATCAAATGCCTGTGGGAGTATCCCGCTGGGGGCACCCCGGCTCCATCGAAACGCCACTCGGCATCTTATGGGCGGCAAAAACTTTATACCCGCAGGCCTTTGCAGATGTTGACCCCGCCCAGGAGGCTATCTGGTTTTACCGTGAATTTTTCTCTTATGAACTGACTGCCGACGAAGTGGCGGCTATTCTGGACGGCCGCGGCATGCGCATACGGAAGGGTGAACAGTAACGAAAGGAGGGATGCGGGCCATGCACCTGTATATCTGCATTGATGATACCGATACCCGGGAAACCATCGGCACCGGCAAACTGGCCGCCCGCCTGATAGAAACCATAGAAAAGCAAGGCTTTGGCACCTGCGGTGCCATTACCAGGCATCAGCTGTATGTCCATCCCGACGTGCCCTATACATCCCACAACAGTGCCATGTGCTTTCCGGCAGAGATTGAAAGTACTTTCCTGGAACCGTTAATCAGTCACTGCGGCAAATTCCTGGAGGAACACAGCGCCGCCGGCTCAGACCCGGGCCTGTGCGTCGTTGTCACTGAACGGCTCACCGCTCCGGACCGCCTGATCGCATTCGGCAAACTGGCCAAAACAGCTGTGCTGCAAAAAAAAGACGCCTACACAGTAGCCCGGGAACTTAACATTCACCTCTCGGAACACGGCGGTACCGGTCAGGGAGTAATCGGGGCACTGGCAGGCACCGGTCTGCGCCTGACAGGCAATGACGGCCGTTTTCGCGGCAAGCACCAAATTTCCGGAGAAAAAGGCATTGCCACTGTGGGCAGCATTTTACAACAGGCAAACATAGACCTGGTCCGGACAGTGGACGGAGAAATTCTTGCCCCTGATGTTAAAATCCTTTTGGGAGAAAAAATAAAATCCATCCTGCAAAATCACCAATCAGTCCTGCTGGTACAGCCTTCCACTCACAGTGAAGCCAAATGGGAAACCTGTCCCAAAGAATATTTGAAACAATTTTAATACCGGACCCCGACAACTTTACAGGCTAAAGAAATCAGCGATGCCGGCAACTGCCGGCATATTTTTATTGCAAATCGGGCGGCGTTCCCGTCGTTTTTCCGGGCAGGCCGCTTTTATCCATCGCTTGCGGGGACATGTTGTCGCCGGACAGCCGGCTGTAGTCCCCGCCGGTGCGCAGCTCTTGGTGATACGCCATATCTTGCTGCAGCAGCTGCTGTGCCTGGACAACTGCCGCCAGGGCCTGCTGCAGTGCCTGCAGCACCTGGCCGTTCATCTTTTCCTGTCGCAAGGACAACTGCTGCAGGAGATCAGTGTCTTTTTTTCCCGCCTGCTTGTACATTTTCCTGCCTCCTTTAGCTATCTGTCCTTCAGTATACCCCTTTTCCCGCCGCGCATCACGGCCGCGGCAAAAGCGGCAATTGGCAGGGGCATCATCAGCGCTTCAGGCGGCGCAGTTTCTTTTTCAGCGCCTGCCAGAAATGCACCTGCTCCACAGTATGATAAACCGGGGCATAACGGTCCGGGACCGGAATAATCCCGGGGTCGGAGGTGGAATCAATAATGACAAGACGTTCACGGCCATCCCGTTCCACCAGGAGCTGCATGGGCAGCCAGGCAGTCCGCAGCAAGGCGTAAAAAGCCGGCACATTCAGGACAGGAGTGCCGTTAATATTTAATATTATATCACCGGGCACAAGACCGGCAGCCTGTGCCGCTCCCCCGTCTGTAACGGCCAGCACGCCTGCGCCTGCAGCGGGCGCCGTATAAAGCGGCGGGCGGGCAAATTCTTTTTTGTTGCCCCACAGGATTAACAATTCATGCCCCACAGGAACAAACACGGCCGCCGCAATAGTGATAACCGGGACTTTTTCCGCCACCAGGGCCAAAATGAGCACCAGAATGCTGTAAAGCCCAAGATTGCGGGCAGAAGATTTGCTTTTTTCCCGCGGCGTGCTGGCTACTGCCAGGTCACCGTAGCCCAGCCCGGCTACAATAGGCAGGAGATAATACATCAGTGTGTAACCGGCACCAACAGCCAGACGGCTGGCAAAAAGCGGCCACCAGGCAGGCATTTCCGCCCCTGCCGCCACTTCCGGCGCAGTCAGGCTGACTGCTTCCGCCATCATCCCCACCAGGGGCAGCGGCCAGAATTTCTGCAGCAGGAAACCGCCCACAATCCCGCTGTCTGTCTTCAGGTAAACGGGGCTGGGCAGCAGATGGCCGCTTACAGCGATAAGAATGCTTTCGGCAAAATGCAGTGTGCCGATTAAAGCCAATAGTCCCGGGATATGAATTTCCGCCAGGCCGGTAAAAATGCCGGTGCCAAAAACAGGCCAGAAGCGACCGGCAAACTGGATAACTGCAGCCACAGCGCCCACAATGCCCCCGGCGTAAGCAAAACAGAGATAGCGGGGGTGGACAAGCAAAAGCAGCAGTGCCAGCGGCCAGACATACAGCATACCGATTTCCGAAAGGGGAATGCCCAGGACAAAGAGTGTCACGCCGGCGATCAAACCCCCGGCCAATCCGTAAACAGCGGAATTTGTCAACTGTTGCCGCACAGTATACAGGGGGCGGCCAAAAAGCTTTACATCATTCCTGGCCAGGCGCCGGTATTGTGTACCAATTAAGACAATAAGCAGCCAGAAAAACGGGTTCAGGGGAAATGTGACAAAAGTTTGCGCAAAAAGAAGAAAGATTTTTTTCAGCTCCATATGATACACCTATTTCATTTTTTCCAGCAGAACCTCCCTGGCTTTCTGCTTCTGGGTATCCAATTCCTCCAGGACTGCCGCAGTTTTTTCCGCCAGGACGGAGCGGGTTTCCTGGTTGAGGGAACCGGTGGCCGGAAGGCCGTTTTGTCGCTGGAAGTGGTGGACTGCCGCTTCCGTCTCACTGTCGTAAATGCCTGTCTCTGTCAGTGAGTAACCGAGGGCATTCAGTGTTTTCTGCAGGTAGAACACTGCCGGTTCCTTGGTGCCGGGGGCCACATCTTTCAACATCCCGTACCTGAGGAAATAAAAATCCTCCGGCAGTTCCACGCCATAATCGGGTTCCAGGCCATGACCGTGAATATCCCGGCCCAGCGGCGTCTGGTACTTGGCAATCGTATAGCTGAGCCCTGCATTGCCGGATATTTTCTCCAAATGCTGTACCGTTGCTTTACCGAATGTCCTTGTCCCCACCAGGGTGCCGGCTCCCGTATCCTGCAGCGCACCGGCGATGATCTCCGCAGCGGAGGCGCTGGCTCCGTTGACCAGGACGACAATGGGATACGGTTTTTCCGTGCCGTACGACGTATAAGTTTCCAGCTTAGTGCCCTTCCCGTCCACCACGTGGGTAATGGGACCCGGCGGCACAATTTCCTGGCCAATTTTAATGGCCTCGGTCAAAAGGCCTCCCGGATTGTCACGCAGGTCGAGGAGCAGCCCACGCAGGCCTTTTGTTTCCAGTTCCAGTAAAGCTTCCTGAAAATCTTCGCCTGTATTGTCAGTAAAACTGGTGATCTGAAGATAACCGATGCCGTCCTCCCACAGTTCGGAAAAAACAGTGGGAACAACAATGTTTTCCCGGATAATTTCAAAGCGCAGCAGTTCGTCAAAGCCGTCACGTTCCACTTCCAGGACTGCCGGTGAACCGGCCGGACCGCGCATTAATTTAGCCGCTTCCAGGGTGGAAAAACCGATGATTTCCTGCCCGTCCACCCTGATGATGCGGTCGCCCGGCAGCAGGCCGGCCCGCTCTCCCGGTGTGTTTTTGATCGGCGCAACTACTGTCACAAAACCATCAACGGACGTAATCTCTACTCCTATCCCGGAGAAAGTGCCGTCGACTTTAATCATTATTTCTTTCCACTCATCTTCGGCCAGGTAGTATGTCTGCGGGTCGTCAAGGGAAGCCACCATTCCCCTGATGCCGGCGACAACCAGTTCTTCCCGGGAAACTTCCGTGAGAAAGCGCGCGCTTAAAATATCAAGGACTTCCACAAGGGGTTTTAATTCCGCAGGCAGATCGTCCTGCCGCGCCGGCTCTTCAGGCTGAGGCTCCTCATGCGGCGGCGGGACCGGCTCCTGGCGGCGGTAATATGCGCCAACGGCCATGAAGGTAAAAAGATTGCTGGCAATAAGAATAAGTACCAAAAGGTATACTGTTTTTTTCTGCAACGGGGCACCAACTTTCAGTCAAGATGTTTGCCTTACTATTATAAACCCTGGGCAGTGATTTATCTACCGGCATTTTCAGCCCGTGCACCGGCAAGGACGAAACACAAAAAGACTGCCGGCAGCATCTGCCGACAGTCTCCTGTTTGTATTTTTTACGTATTCAGCCGGTAAACTCACTGCCGCAGTTCCGGCAGGTATTCCCAGTTTTTAGGCGAGAAAACAATTCGGGTCGTATGCAGGTTGGGTAAAATCACAGAAAACTGAAATATTCTCGGCCGGCTTTTCTTCAGTATGCCGGCAGTTTTTAAAACAGTATTCATACCTGGCCAGCAACTCTTTACGGGTCGGATGAAGCACAGTAAAAGACAAACGCCGAATCCCTGCAAAGAAACATTGATTTGCATGTGCAATCCGCCGGATGAACTTGGCAAACCACATTTACTTTCAGCCTCCTTTTTTTCCCTTACAGGGTTTATGCTCAGAATGCTTCCTTGCCTGTGTCCGGGTCCGGGCCGGCTGCGGGCAGTGTACTGACATTGCCTCTAGGAAAGTATAGTATCCTGACTATAGCACATTGTTTGCCTGATATCCTTAATTTTTTCTTAACCACAGAAAAGTGCTGTTCCCGGGTTTTGCCTGTGATATAATTACCATAACGCGTGGAGAAAAAAACGGGAGGCATGATAGATGGGACTTTATATTATTCTTGGTGTAATTGTTATTCTCGGTCTTGGCATTATGGGCCTTTATAACGGGCTGGTGTCACTGCGTGAAAGGGTGCAGAATGCCTGGTCTCAAATTGATGTCCAGCTGCGGCGCCGTTATGACCTGATACCCAATCTGGTCGAAACTGTCAAAGGCTATGCGGCACATGAACGCAAAACCCTGGAGCAGGTTACAGCTGCGCGCTCGCAGGCCATGGCGGCCGGTTCTGTCCGGGAACATGCCCAGGCGGAAAATATGCTCACAGGAACGCTGAAAACATTATTTGCCCTGGCGGAAAATTATCCGCAGCTGAAAGCAGACGCCAATTTCCGCCAACTGCAGGAAGA
>DUUE01000354.1 GCA_012841735.1 Bacillota bacterium
CTGCCGGCACCTCCTTTACAGCTGCCCGCGGGCAATCAGTGTTTCAGCAATTTGAATAGAGTTGGTGGCGGCACCTTTGCGAATATTGTCCGCCACAACCCACATATTGATGCCGTAAGGGACAGATTCGTCGGGGCGAATGCGGCCGACAAAAACTTCATCCCGGACGGAAAGCGGCGCCGGCATGGGGTACTCCAGTTCATCAGGATTGTCAATGACGACAATGCCGGGAGCTTTGCCAATCACTTCACGGGCCTCGGCAGCGGACAGGGGACGTTCAAATTCCACGTTTACTGATTCGGCATGGCCGTTGAAGACGGGGACACGGACTGTGGTGGCAGTAATTCTTAATGCAGGCAGGCTCATAATTTTGCGTGTTTCACGAATAATTTTCATTTCTTCCTTGGAATAGCCGTTTTCAACAAAAACATCTATCTGCGGCACTAGGTTGAAGGCCATCTGCTGCTGCACTTTGGCGTTGGCATGGGGGAAACACTTCCGCGGGAAGTTGTCCCGGCCTTCCAGGATGGCCCGTGATTGTGCCTCCAGTTCGTCAACCGCCTCTTTGCCGGCACCGGAAACCGCCTGGTAGGAAGAAACAACAACACGTTTTAAGCCGGCCGCTTCCTGCAGCGGTTGCAACGCCACCACCAACTGGATGGTGGAACAGTTGGGGTTGGCAATAATGCCGCTATGATCGGCCAGCGCACCCGGGTTGACTTCAGGTGCAACCAGGGGAACACCCTCGTCCATCCGGAAAGCATTGCTGTTATCAACAACAACCGCCCCGCGGCGGGCCGCCTCCGGAGCCAGCTCAAGGCTCACGTCAGTGCCGGCGCTGAAAAAGGCGATGTCAATACCGTCGAAAGCTTCAGGGCGGGCCTCTTCTACCCGGTAAGTCTGTCCCAGCACTTTGAATTCCTGGTCAACAGAACGTGCTGAAGCCAAAAGTTTCAGCCCTCCCACCGGGAAATTCCGCTCCTGCAAGACTTGTACCAGGGTTTGGCCAACCATCCCCGTGGCACCCACAATAGCTACATTATACTTTTTCACATCTCTTCCCCCTCGTAATAAAATAAATATCAATAATTTCAAAACAGGCACTTTGCGAAAATGTCATAAGTTATACCTGCATTGTATCACTCCTGTTGCTACCCCACCACCACGTTTTACTTGCGTTTGGCGGGACTTACATTGCCCCCTGCTGCTCAGGCTACTTGAAGCGCAGCGGGATTATATCATTGCGGATAATGTCGTCATAAGTTTCCCGTTTTACCACCACATCCGCCCGGCCGTCCCGGACGAACACAACTGCGGGGCGGGGGTAGCGGTTGTAGTTGTTGGACATGGAATAATGGTAAGCGCCGGTGCAAAGGACAGCCAGCAGGTTCCCCCTTTGCAGCCGGGGCAGTTCAATGTCCCGGATCAAAATATCTCCCGATTCACAAGCCCGTCCGGCAATGGTGACTTTTTCTTCAGCCGCCTCTTTTGCCTTGTTGGCCACTATGGCTTCGTATTTGGCTTCATACAGTGCCGTGCGCAAATTGTCGGTTATGCCGCCGTCTACCGCCACATAGCGGCGGATGCCCGGCACATCCTTAATGGTACCCACAGTGTAAAGCGTAGTTCCCGCTTCCCCCACAATGGAGCGGCCCGGTTCAACCAGCAGCTTCGGTGGAAGCAAATTGTGTTCAGCCGCTTTTGCTTTTACCGCCGACACAATCATTTCTACAAACTCTGTCAGGGAATGGGGTTTATCCTCCCGCAGGTAACGGATGCCGAAACCGCCGCCCAGGTCCAGCTCCCGGACGGAAGCCCCGGTTTTTTCCCGGATTTCCCGGATAAAGTCCATCATCACCTGCACGGCCAGTTGAAACGGTTTCAGGTCGAAAATCTGGGAGCCGATATGGCAATGGAGCCCTGCAAACTGGATGTGCTGCATCTTTAAGGCTGTTTTTACCGCGGCCAGCGCCTGGCCGTCGGCAATTCCCAGGCCGAACTTGGAATCCATCTGGCCGGTCTGGATATAGTGGTGGGTATGGGCTTCAATGCCCGGCTTGACGCGGATTAAAATGGAGGCAGTCCTCCCGGCGGCTACCGCCAGCTCGTTAAGCAGTTCCAGCTCGGAAAAACTGTCCACCACAAAGCGGCCGACACCGATCTCCAGGGC
>DUUE01000081.1 GCA_012841735.1 Bacillota bacterium
GAGCTCAATTCTGTCCGGCGGGACATCCCGCCGGCCGCTTCTGGCCGCAAGGGTCCCGTAAAAAGCGGCAGCCGCCACTTCCGTGCGAAAAGCCTCCGGTGAAAGCCCCTGATAGCCCAGGGCCTCCCCGGCCGCCAGGTAAGCATAATAAGCTCCCCTGGTGGTCCAGTGGTGGTCTGTGCGGTAAAAAAGGCCTTCGTCTTTTTGGGCTAAAAAGAACGGCAGCGGGTCAATCACCGTTACCCTCCGGTCCAGTCCCTTTTTCACCGCCGCCGAAAGTCCGTCCAGCTCCCGGGGGGCAAAGGGCGGCAGCTTGTCCGGGTACACCTGCACGGCAACGGGAGCCACCAAAAGATAAATTCGTGCTTCCGTCTCCCGGGCAAAACTGTTCAGTGCAGCCAGGTTGGCGGCCAGAATTTCCGCCCTGGCACCTTGTGCTTTTTGCAGCAGGTAGCCGTCCCGCCCGAAATAGACATCATGCTGCTCTTTTTTCCCGCACGCCCTTTCCGCCTCCGTTTTCAGGCGCAGCCACATTTCCCGCAGGGGGAAATGATCGGCCAGGTATTTTTCCGCCGCCTCGCCAAAGCGGCCGGACAGGAGGTTGGCCACGGTGGGCACAGGCTTTTCCGCCAGCATTCTTCTTTCCGCCGCGGAAAAAGGTTTGTCCGGCACAAGCAGGCCCAGGCAGGCAAAAAATACAAGAAAAGCGGCCAAAAGGACTGCGGAAAACTTGTTGTAAGTATGCACGGCGGGCCTCCTAAAAGCGAAAATACAAAAAAGGATTGAAAGTTGCATCCACCAGGTAAGCTGTGGCGACAAAAAGCAGTACTGCGTACATTGCTCCCGCCAGGGGCAGGTAAAAACGCCGGCCAAGCAGATCCTGCACCGCCTCCGCCGCACGGGCAAGAGGCAGGCAGCAGACGAGCGCCGCACCCAGCAGGACGCCGTAATTGGCAAGGAAGTACAGGGCCTGTGTATCGGCCCAGGGGACACCTCCCAGCATGGCCCTAAGGTAAGCAAAAGCAACAGGCAGCTCCGTAATGGCAAAAAACACCCATCCCACAAGGACAAAAAAGAGCGTATAAAAATGACGCACAAACTGCGGTGCCTGCCTCAGGCGGCGCAAAAGAAAGAGCTTTTCCACCGTAAGCAGCACGCCGTAATACAGGCCCCAGAGGAGGAAATTCCAGCTGGCACCGTGCCACAGCCCCGTCAAGGCCCAGACCAAAAGCAGGTTGCGCACCAGGCGCAGCCGCCCCGCCCGGCTGCCCCCCAGCGGCAGGTAAACATATTCCCGGAACCATGTCCCCAGGGAGATATGCCAGCGCCGCCAGAAATCTGTAATACTGGTTGACAGGTAGGGGGCGGCGAAATTCTCCGGGAAAGTAAAACCGAACATTTTCCCCAGGCCGATGGCCATATCGGAATAGCCGCTGAAGTCGAAATAAATCTGCAGGGCAAAGGCCAGCATGCCCAGCCAGGCCGCCAGGACTGTTACCCCGGACGGGGGCAAGAGCTGCACTTCCTCCCACAGCAGGCCCACATTATTGGCCAGCAGCACTTTTTTGCCCAACCCGAGGATGAAGCGGCGCGCCCCGGCACCAAAGCCGTCCACATTTTCCCGGCGGCCAAGCAATTGCTCCGCCACCTCCCGGTAGCGGACGATGGGGCCGGCAATCAGCTGCGGAAAAAGGGAAACATACGTGCCAAAAGCCACAAAGTCCCGCTGGGCGGGAATCTGCCCGCGGTAAACGTCAATGGTGTAGGACATGGTCTGGAAGGTGTAAAAAGAAATCCCCACAGGCAACGGCAGTTGCGGCACGGCAAAGGACGTCCCCAGGATACTGTTGACAGCCTGCACGGCAAAGCCGGCATATTTAAAAAACCCCAGAAGTCCCAGGTTAACCGCCAGGGATACAAGCAGGACAAGGCGGGCACGTCCCTTCCGTTCCCCCCAGCGTGCCAAAAGCTGCCCGCAAGTATAGTCCGCCAGGGTGGAAAAAAGCATGAGCACTATGTAGACAGGCTCCCCCCAGGCATAAAAAAAGAGGCTGGCCAGAAACAGCACCAGATTGCGCCCGCGCCGCGGTGCCAGGTAGTAGAGGGCAAGGACGGCCGGCAGGAAGGCAAAAAGAAAAATCAGGCTGCTGAAGACCATCGCTCCTGCCCCTCAGCGCTTAAGCTGCGCGGCCACAACCTGCCGGGCAACGTCATTGTGGCCGGAGACGCACAAAATAACATAACGGCCCGCCACCTGCAGATATGGGTCTGCCAGCTTGGGCACCTCGGCCGGCAGGTAATCGGCAAAAGCCGCCTGCTGCTCCGCCAGGCGCGCATCCACCGCCGCTTTAACGCGCCCGGCCGCTTCCGGGCCGGCCGCTTCAAAAACGGCGATTTCTTCCGCGGTAGCCCCGCTGCTGACATAAACCTTTTGCCGCACCACATCGCCTTCCTCCAGCCGGTAGAGCACATCCACCATCTTGTCGCTTAACACTTCCAGGTCATCGCTGAAAGGGACTTCCTCCCGCAGGGACTCCGCACAGGCGGCCACATCCAGCACTACATCCC
>DUUE01000322.1 GCA_012841735.1 Bacillota bacterium
CGGTACTTAGAATCACCATCAAAAATGACAACGGCTCAGGCGGTACTGTGACCAACTTGGAATTGGCGGTCGGCAGTCAGTATTCCTCCGGCGGCACTGAATTCACAGCTCACGGTACATATCCGATAACCGACAATCAATTTCAGGTTTTGGAAATAGCGCTGAATAAGAACTATACCCATACAGGAATCCTCAATTTCCGGGGAATTGTGAACAAGAGCGGCACTGCCGGGCTGTATATCGATACAATTGAAGTAGTTGATGCGGCTGGATCCGGGCAGCCGGGCGAACCTGGCGATCCTGACGATCCAGGCCACTCTGATCCAACTGATCCTCCCCCCGATATCCCGACAGAACCGCCTGAAACAATTGACGACGCCTACTTTGGACTTGTCGGCTGGGCCGCCGAAGCCGGCGGGACAACCGGCGGCGCAGGCTGTCCGGAAGAAAAGATCTTATTTATAGATAATGGCCAGGATCTTTATTGGGCTTTATATGCCAACTATAGGCGCCATTATAGCAACGATCCTGATTATGGCGGTAATCCTTATCCTTTGATTATCTACATTACCGGTAAGATAACACCTGAGAATTCTGGCAAAGATAAGGCCGATAAAGACATCAAGAAATTTGACATTAAAGATCAGAGTGATGTATCAATCATTGGCATAGGCGATCAAGCCGAGTTCGACGGAATTGGCATTACAATCAGGCGAGCCAGCAACATCATAATCCGGAATCTGACCATTCATCACGTCAACACCGGCGATAAAAAAGCCATCGATATCACTGTGGACTCCCATCACGTTTGGATCGACCGCTGCACGTTTTACAGCGACCTTGATCACGACGAAGATTACTACGACGGGCTGGTTGACATCAAGGAAAGAGCCCAATATGTAACTGTTTCATGGTGCAAATTCTACGACCATTACAAAACATCTTTGGTGGGCCACAGCACAGATTCCGGCACCGCACCCAACTATGTCACCTATCATCACAACTATTTCTGCAACGTCAATTCCCGGACACCTTTGATCCGCCACGCAACTGTGCATTTGTTCAACAACTACTTCCACGATGTCCAGGAATCAGGAATCAACGTCCGCGCCGGCGGCAAAGCGAGAATCGAGAACAACTACTTCGAAAACGTCGGTTCAGGCAATGCCAATCCTAAGACAGGGATGATCGAAGGCCCAATCGGCTGGTGGTACGACGACACAAAAGGAGACTGGGAAGTCATCGGCAACATCTTTGTCGACTGCCCTGTCTCGGATTACGAATCCACAACGTCTGTCTACATCCCCTATGATTACGAGATGGCTCTCAACGACGCGGAAACGGCTAAGGAACTTGTGCTAATGTATGCCGGTGCCGGAAGCCCGAGTTTGGAGCCGTGAGATCGCTCATCCATCAGTGAGCCTGCAAAACACCTGCTCCGCAGCGCATTGAATGCCCAAAGTCTATCAGGGAGGGGTATTGATGAGAGCAAGAAGAATTTTGGCCTGGAACATCTATCGCGGCTGGTATCCCGACGCCAACTTCTACGGCACCTTTGCCGAAGTCGTGGAGCGAAAGGCGGCCCAGGACAGCCGCCCGTTCGGCCTTACATCAATCAGCATGATGAGCTGTGGGCGACCTATTACTGGGTGATGTTCGATTTCGGAGAAGCGGGCAAGACCTACACCAAGGTGTATTCAAACTGCGACAATGTGGAACTGTTCCTCAACGGGGCCAGCCTCGGCATGTTGGCATCCAAGGGCACCGGCGTGTTCATCATGGAAGATGTCCTGCTGGAGGTCGGCCAGGCAGATGTGAAGGCAGTAGGCACTTGCGCCGATGAACCGGGCAGCCAGTACATCGACACCATCACATGGAAGATCATCGCGTCCAGGCAGACAGACCAATACGAAAACATCGTTCTGCACAAGCCCGTTTACGCTAGCAGTGAAGAAGGGATCGGCAGCGACGGGGCATCCACCGTGGCTGAAAACATCGTTGACGGCGACGAGAGTTCCCGCTGGGCGGCCCAGACCAAGAATGCCGCCGGTGAATGGGACGCCAAATACCCGGAGTGGATCTGTGTGGATCTGGGCGCAGTGTACAATATTGCGAAGATCGACCTGGTTTTCGAGTCAAAGGCCAACCGGACCTATGATTACAAGATCTACACCTCCCTGGACACGGTTCCCGAGGAGAAGCAGGGCCCGGTCCCCGCAGGGTTCACCGAGGTTTATGCCAGGATCGGCAACACAGAAGTCGGAAAGCAGTCGGCCATCACGTTGGAAGAAACGCAGGCCAGATATGTATTGATTGAGATGCTCAGCTGCAGCGCTTATTCAGAAGTGGCGAAATATGTCACCGCATCAATTTTCGAACTGTCGGTAGCCGGTGAGAAGGCCGAAGGTACCGAGTAAGCTTTATAAACAACACAGCTCCCTGCCTTCTGTCAGGCAGGGAGCTGTTCATTTTAACGGTTTCGCGCTTCAGAACGTCTTCTCCAACTCATCGACCAATGAACCCACAAAGGCCACCGCTTTGCGGATCGGTTCGGGAGTGGACATGTCCAGTCCGGCGATCTTCACGTGTTCGAGCGGCTTGTATTGCCCTCCCGCCTTCAAAAACTCCAGCCACCTGTCGACAGCGGGCTGGCCTTCTGTCTTGATCATCTCGGCGCAGGCGGTGGCGATGGTCAGCCCTGCCGAGTAGGTGTACGGATAGAGGCCCATGTAATAGTGGGGCTGGCGCATCCAGGTCAGCCTTGCCAGATCGTCGATTTCCACCACACCGCCCCAGAAGTCGGAGAGCACTTCTCCCTTCAGCTGGTTGAGGAGGCTTGCGGTGATCCCCCTCCCCGCTTCGGCCGCGGCATAGACCCGTCGCTGGAATTCTCCTTCCAAAAGATGAGTGACGAAGTTGTGGTAGTAGGTGCCCAGGTACTGCATGATCACCCAGCGCTTCATCTGCACACTGTCGGTCTGGGAGAGAATGTGATTGCCCAAAAGCAGCTCATTCATGGTGGATGGCGCTTCCACCAAATAGGTTGACGGGCGCAGGTTCAGCAGATTGTTGTATTTCATTGCCAG
>DUUE01000436.1 GCA_012841735.1 Bacillota bacterium
AGCAGCTCCAGGTCTTCCGACATATACAGGGTGACAAATGCTGCCGTGATGCCAAAAAAGATCAGGCCGCCCAGGCAGACCAGAAAAAGCAGCGACAAGAATCCTCCCGCCACCTCGGGGTCCATGGAGAGCATGGCACGATAGGCCAAAACGCCCAGGTAGACGAAAACCGAGGCCAGACCCAGGCCGAAGGGAACAACAACCAGCCAGGCGGCAAGGGGCCAGTGCCTGATTTTGTTTTTGCTGACGCGCAGTTGCGTTTTTAAAAGCAGCAAGAAAGACGCCAGGAAACTTTCTCCGGGAGGCGGCTGGGTCAGCGGTGGGGGAATGACTGTTTTCACCGGCCGTTCCCCTCCTCCAGGCTTTTGATCAGCTCGGCCGTTTCATGGCCCCCTGTCAGCTCCAGGAAGATGTCCTCCAGGCTTTCGCCCGCATGTCCCACCAGCTGCCGCAGCTCTTCCGTACTGCCCTGGGCAATCAACCTGCCTTCCTTTAAAATGCCGACACGGGTGCACATCCTTTCCGCTATTTCCAGGATGTGAGTGGACACAAAAATGGCGGCGCCCTGCCGCGCCATTTCCTGCAGCACATTCTTCAGGAGACGGGCACTGGCCGGATCCAGCCCCACAGTCGGTTCATCCAGCAGGATGACGCGCGGCTGGTGAATGAGGGCGGCTGCCAGGACAACTTTCTGCCGCATGCCGTGGGAATATCCTTCCAGCAGGTCTCTGGCCCGGTCCGTCAGGCCGAACATGGCCAGCAACTGTTCCGCCCGCCGCCTGGAGACGTCTTTGGGCATGCGGTATAAAGCCGCCACCAGCTCCAAAAACTCCCATGCGGACAGTTTGCCGTACAGTTTGGGCTGGTCCGGGACATAAGCCAGCATGGCCTTTGCCTGGGCTGCTTCACGGTCAATATGATACCCGCAGATATATGCTTCACCGGAGGTGGCTTCCAGGAGGCCGGTCAGTATGCGGATCGTGGTGGTTTTCCCCGCACCGTTGGGTCCCAGGAAACCGAATATCTCACCCGCTTTTATCTCCAGGTTCAGGTTGTCTACTGCCGTGGCGGTACCGTAACGTTTAGTCAGATTAACAGTTTTGATTAAGATGTCCTGCAAATAAACAACACTCCTCCCAGGGTTGTTTTTCAATGTTTTGTTACATTCTCCCACAAGACCGGTAATCCTGCCGCCTGCGGGAAAACTTTCACTTCTGACCGTCTTGCTCCGCTTGCAGGGAAAGGAACAGTGATACGGCAACAAAAGGCAGGAAAATGGACGGCTGCTGCGTAATATAGTGGTAATTTCCTGTGGCGGGATTTGTTGCCGCCGGCTTGTGCCGGGGAAAAATGTTTTGGCGGCGGGGCGGGAAGGAGAGGTCCGCGGGAAAGCTCGGGAAATTCCGGCCCGGCACCGAGGTTGACAAGGCTTTTTCGAATGGATAGAATGTTTTTGTACTTGAAAGGGGCGGTTGATGTGTTGACAAAGGCACCGCGGGGAACAAAAGATATTTTGCCGGCTGAAGTGCCGCGCTGGTGTTTTTTTGAGCAAAAAGCCAGGGAAGCCTGCCGCTTGTTCGGTTACAGCGAAATCCGCATACCCATGTTTGAACATACGGAATTATTTCTGCGGGGAGTGGGGGAAGTAACCGATATTGTTGCCAAGGAGATGTATACCTTTACGGACAGGGGCGGCCGCTCGCTGACGCTGCGGCCGGAAGGGACCGCCTCTGTGGCCAGGGCTTACCTGGAGCATAAAATGCAGGGGGAAGCGCAGCCGGTCAAAGTATTTTATACCGGCCCCATGTTCCGCTATGACCGCCCGCAGGCGGGGCGCTACCGCCAGTTCCACCAGTTCGGGGTGGAGGCTTTCGGTTCGCAGGAACCCGCCCTGGATGCGGAAGTGATCATGCTGGCGCTTTTTTTCTTCCGTTCACTGGGCCTTGACGGCCTGGCACTGCACCTAAACAGCGTGGGCTGCCCGGAGTGCCGCAGCCGCTACCGGGAAAGCCTGCTGGCGGCACTGCGCGACAGGGTGCGGGAACTGTGTCCCGACTGCAGTGAGCGTTATGAGAAAAATCCGCTCAGGATCCTGGACTGCAAAAACAAACACTGCCGGGCTGTGACCAAAACAGTGCCCCTCCTGGCGGACGAACTGTGCACCGCCTGCCGGGAACATTTTGCGGCGGTCAGGGCGGCGCTGGATGCGCTGGGGGTGGAATATGTGCTGGATCCGCGGCTGGTGCGTGGTCTGGATTATTATACCAAAACGGCCTTTGAAATTATGGCGCCGGGCCTGGGGGCCCAGAGTTCCGTCTGCGGCGGCGGGCGCTACGACCACCTGCTTGCCACCATAGGCGGCCCTGATATTCCCGGGATCGGTTTTGCCATCGGTATTGAAAGGGTGCTTTTGGCCCTGGCGGCCGCAGGTATAGAGGCG
>DUUE01000360.1 GCA_012841735.1 Bacillota bacterium
AAAATTTTCATGTTAAATATTTTTAAAGTTTGCTTTTTCCTGTGGGGCAAACCAGGAAGCAAATTTTGCCCATGGCTGCACACATGCCGGATAGCTGGTAAAAATCATGCTTTTTTTCAGAACCGGATGCTCAAAGGCAACAGTATGGGCCCATAAAGCAAGCTGCCGGCCGGGGCGGTTGACCGCCCTGCCATAGCGCTGGTCGCCGTACAGGGGGTGCCCGCAGGCGGCAAACTGGACACGTATCTGGTGTTGTCGTCCTGTCTGCAGTTGTACCTGCACCAGGCTCCACCTGGCTGTGGCGGCCAGGACCCGGTAAGTCAGGCTGGCCGCTTTTGCCTTTTTATTATTTTGGCCGGACACAGTAACCAAATTGGCCTTCCGGTCTTTCACCAAATAATGACGCAAAGTTCCCTCCACCTGCGGCAGTATGCCATGAACAACCGCCAGGTACTGCCTGGTAAAGGTGCCGGCCCTGATTTGCGCCGACAGACGGGCTGCCGCCTTTGAAGTTTTCGCCAAAACCATGACGCCGCCTGCAGGCCGGTCCAAACGGTGGACAAGACCCAGGTAAACATTGCCCGGTTTCCTGTATTTTGTTTTCAGCATTTCTTTCACGACGCTCACCAGGTCGGGCTCGCCCGTAGAGTCACCCTGGGATAGCATGTTTACCGGTTTTTCCACGACCAGCACATGGTTGTCTTCATAAAGAAAGCGAATTTTTGGGGGCATTGTCAGTCTCCCTGCCTACCGCAGGCGGCGGCATAGCTGTCACGCCGCGCTCCGTTTTTATTTTATGTTAAGTTTTTAAAGGAGGTATTTTGCTGCCGGTGCAGAATGGAAGTTTCTGCAGGCTTGGGAATACTAAAGCAAAAAGCAATGCGGGGGTGCGTTACTGTGGAAGAAAGGACGCAGCAGGCCGCCAGTGGCCAACCGGCAACCACACGGAAAGTTTATGCGGCGGCTGTCACTTATGCCGCCATTACCGGCTTTTCTTTTATGTTTAACAAAATTGCCCTGCGGGTGACCGGCCCCGTCAATATCCTGGCTTATCGCTTTACGGCCGCTTTTGCGGCCTTGCTCATACCCGTCCTGTTGCAAAAAGTCAGACTCTCCTACAACAGGAAGAAAGTAATCAGAATCCTGCCGCTGGCCCTGTTTTATCCCCTGCTGTTTTTTGGTTTTCAGACATTTGGCCTCCAGTATATTCTTTCCTCGGAAGCCGGGATTCTCCTGGCGGCCTCCCCCATTTTCACCCTGCTGTTGGCTTCCCTCTTTATTGGGGAAAAAACCAATTATCGCCAGAAGTTCTCTGTTTTTTTGTCGGTGGGCGGTGTCATTTCCGTCCTTGTACTGGGCGGCTCCGGCCTGGATCTGAATAATATAAAGGGTATCTCCCTAATCCTGCTTTCCGCCCTCTCCATTGCCGGCTATAACGTTCTCGCCAGAGTGCTGACAAGGGAATACAGCAACCTGGAATTAAGCTACCTAATGATTTTTCTCGGTTTTGTCGGCTTTAACCTTCTTTCTCTCGGCCAGCATCTGCAGAGCGGCACACTGGCCGCTTTTGCCGCCCCGCTGAAAAGCCGGCATTTTCTTTCCGCCACCCTCTATCTTGGCGTATTGTCCACAGCAGTTACATCCCTCTTGACCAACTATGTTTTAACATATATCAAAGCCGCCAAAATGAGTGTCTTTTCCAATCTGGGCACGCTGATTACAGTCCTGGCCGGGGTCGTCTTCCTGAAAGAAAGGCTGCTGTATTATCACTTTCTCGGCTCCCTGCTCATTATTGCGGGAGTGCTGGGGACAAACTTTTTGGGTGATTAGAAAGGATGTCGGCGGGCAGGATTTTCTTTTTCTGACGTATAATTATTACGAACAAGTTTTTGTTATTTTAAGACAATTATAAACAGGCGCCGACACCGGGAGGAAGATGAATGGTAAAGTCAGGCAAAATGAATATTGTTTTCTGTTACATCCTGCTGACAGCCGGCATGTTGTTAACCGCGGGCGGCGGCACAGCCTCAGGACAACCTGAAATTCCCGGCGTGGTGGAAGAAAAGCTCAGCCAGTTGTCTGATGAAGAAAAGCAAGTACTGGAAGAACTTTTCGCCCTCTCCCAGACCATTACGGAACTGGAACAGCAAGAACAGGCGCTGGGGGTGGAAATTGAGTCCCTGGAGCGCGATGCCGGTATTTTACGGGAGACAATTGCCGCTGAAGAGCAGCGCTACGGGCAGAAGCGGCAGGCGCTGAAACAGGTCTTGCAAAGCTACCAGCGGATGGGCCCTTCTTCTTTCCTGGAAAGGCTGCTGGACTCGGACAGCCTGGCTGACTTTCTCCACAGGATAGTTACACTGCGGGATCTTGCCCGCAATACAGGCCGCCTGCTGGATCAGCTGCAGGCAAGCCGTGACATGCTTGCCGCCCGGAAAGCGGAACTGGACGCAAAACTTGCTTCCCTGGAAGAAACGCGGGAAAATCTGGCGGAATCAATCGCACAAACGATGGCAGCCAAAGAGGAGCTGGAAGCATACCTGGTCTCCCTGGCGGAGGAAAGAGAGCATTATGAAACCCGCTTAGCTGCCATGCAGGATGCCTGGCATGAGCTGACACGGTTTTTCCCGGAAGTGACAAAGAGTTTTTCCCGTATTCTGAAAGAAGCCGACCTGCCGGCAGATACTGTGGAGATAGAATTTACCGCCTCCGGTATTAAAGCATCACTTTCAGATGATAATCTAAACAATATTCTGGCGGAGTATGGCCTGACCGACCTGGTTTTTGACTTCTCTGCGGGCAAAGCCGGCCTTGCCGTTGCCGCCCGCGAACTTGCTCTCAGCGGAGTTTTTGTCCTGGATGACAATACGCTGAAATTTGCCGCGGAGGAAGGAACTTTTTTCGGCATGGCACTTAATGCCGGTCATTTGCAAGCGCTGTTTGCCGAGGAGGAACTGCTGCTTGATTTAAGCAATCTTTTAGGCGGCAGTAAAATTTCTGCTGTTACCATCACCGGGCATCACCTGGAATTATTGATAACTCCGGTTTTTTAAGCTGTGAATGCGGGGGGAGGAGCTACTGAATGATTGCAGCAAAAAATGTTAGTCTGCAGTATCCCGACGGGACCATGGCCCTGAGAAACATTAACCTCACCGTAGAGCCGGGCGAACTGGTCTACATTACCGGGCCCAGCGGCTCGGGGAAAACCAGCCTGTTAAAGCTTTTGATGGCCATGGAATTTCCCACTGCCGGCACATTGGAAATCCTGGGTCACTCCTACAGCAAGGGCCAGACCGGTCCCATCAGGCGGTTGCGCAGGGTGCTGGGCCCTGTTTTTCAGGACTTTAAACTGATCAAAGGCAGAACGGCACTGGAAAATATTATGCTGGGCATGCGCTTTCTGGGGACCCCGTCCTCCGAGATGAAAAAAGCCGCCGCCGCTGCCCTTGCCAGGGTCGGCCTGGAAAAAAAAGCGGCCACACCGGTGGAAAACCTCTCCTGGGGCGAATGCCAAAGAATATCTATTGCGCGGGCGCTGGCCAGGAAACCGTTACTCATCCTGGCGGATGAACCCACGGGCAACCTGGACAGGGGCAACGCGCTGAATATACTGGAACTGCTGACAGGCTGCACAGACGGGCAGACCGCCGTTATTATTACTACCCATGCCACGCATTTAATACCTGAAAAGCAGAACAGGATTATTCGCCTTAACAGTGGGGTAATTGAGGAGGCGGAGGCATAAATGAAACTCTTGCTGCAAAACCTTGGTTACTTTTTCCAGGAAGCACGCATCATTTTCCGCATGAATTTGCTGTCCTACCTTACTTCCCTATTCAGTATGGCTTTAATTTTCTCCCTGCTGGCCATGGTAGTTGCCGGCTGGTGGGTTGGCAGCCATGTAATTGCAGCCATTGAGGATGAGGCGGAAATAAGCGCATATTATGCGGAAGATATGTCCCCCGACGCCGTCCTCCGCCTGGCAGGGGAAATAGAAAAAACTGACGGCGTAAAAGAAGTCGTGCTTGTCACGGCGGAAAACGCATACAAAAGAATGGAAGAAATACTGGGCAAAGAAGCCCGCGTATTGTCATACTTTGACGATAATCCCTTCAGCCCTTTTATTGAAATTAAAATTGACCTTGCCGGGATGGAACAAGTGCTGCAGGAAATACAAGCGGTGGAAGGCATCGAATATGTACGTGACAACCGGGAAGTCCTGGACCGGCTGCGCCAGCTGGCAGGAGCGGTAAGATTCCTGGGCTATCTTATTATTTCTGCTGTCGGCATTTCCACGCTGGTGATCATCTCCCACCTGATCAGGACGGGCATTGAAAACAACAGGGAACAAATTAACACTTTGCTTTTGCTGGGCGCGCCGGACAGTTTTATTGCCTTCCCCTTCCTGCTGACAGGAATGCTCCTGAGCGTGGGCGGCGGTGTGCTGGCCGCCGTTTTGGCGGGATATGCCCTGCGGTATCTTTTTGTCAGGATCGGGGGACCCCTCCCCTTTATTCCCCTGCCGTCCCTTGGCGGCCTGGTGCTGAAACTGGCCATCTTTATCATCCTGCTCAGCGCCCTGCTCGGCCTGGCAGGCAGCCTGTCCGGGCTGCAAACGGCAAAAAACAAAGCATAAAAAACAGCAAAACTCACTGCGGTGAGTTTTTTTCTGCCCGCTTCCAGGCTCCGGCTGTGCTGGCAGGCGCCGGTTTAATCCGGGCAAGTTATGTGAGGCACTGCTGCAAAAGATTAATGCTCCGTGCAATATCCACACCGGGGCCCAGTACGCCCTGAAACAAGTCTCCTTTTTTCTCCAGGCGCTGCTGTATTGTTTTCATGGTAAAGTCACGCGGGTCCAGGCCCGGTTTAACCTCTTCCCACAGCAATGGGGTGGAAACAGTGGCACCGCGCTGCGGGCGGATACTGTAAACGGAAGCCAGGGTCTGCCCCGGGCGGTTCTGCAGGTAGTCGAGATAAACTTTCCCCTGCCTTTTTTTGGGACTGCGCTCCAGGCTGGTAAAGCCGGGCACAGCCCGGTGGACCAGGATGGCCAGGAGACGGGCAAATTCCCGGACAAGATCGTAGTGGTACCTGGCCCCCAACGGCAGGTAAATATGAAGCCCTGTTGCACCCGAAGTTTTAGGAAAGCTTTTTATGCCGGCAGCATCCAGCAACTCGCGGACCGCTCGGGCTGCCTCAATCACCTTCTCGAAAGAAATATCCTCCGGGTCCAGGTCAATCACCAGGTAGTCAGGATGCTCCGGCTTCTGGATGCGGGAAAGCCAGGGGTTAATTTCAATACACCCCAGGTTTGCCATATATATTAATGTCTGCTCATTCTGGCACAGCAAATAGAGCTTTTCTTTTTTTCCCTCCGCGGAAGCCGCCGCATAGGTCTCGACCCAGTCCGGGGCAAAGGAACTGACATCCTTCTGGTAGAATCCGCCGCCCGTAATACCGTTTGGCGTACGGTAAAGTGACTGCGGGCGGTCTTTCAGGTACGGCAGGATGTAAGGTGCTACCTGATGGTAGTAATTAATTACCTCGCCCTTGGTATACCCCTCTTCAGGCCAGTAAACCTTGTCCAGGTTCGTCAGCCGTAAAAGCTGACCGTTCACGCTGACTTCCCTGTCTTTACTCCCTGTGGCCGTCACCAGTCCGGCAGTTTTACCCGGCGTCATCTTTTTTCCACCTTTTCCTGTGTTATTTTGCTTTTTATCTCCCCTCTCACCGCAAACAGTACCGGTCTTTTGCTCTTTTATGCCCAGAAAGACCGGATGTCTCAGCAGCCCTTCACCCGTCCATTCGGAAAATTTTACCTCGCAGACACAGACCGGTTCAACCCAGGTAATATGTTCTTCCCCTTTAATCCGTTGGGCAAAAGGAGATTTTTTCCTGATGAGCGGCTGCAGTCGCGTATAAATTTGCGCCAGTGCGGCCGTGGAAAAACCGGTCCCACAGTTGCCGATATGAACAAGCTCCCCGTCCCGGCAGGCGCCCAGGATAAGCGACCCGAAGTAAAGCCTGCCGCCCCTGGGGCTGGTGAAACCGCAGATAATGGCCTCCTGCCGTTTGGTTACTTTGATTTTCAGCCATTCTTCTCCCCTTGTGCCTTCCCGGTAGCGGCTGTTTTTCTGCTTGGCCACAATACCTTCCAGCTCATGTACCGCGGCCGCCGCAAAAAATTCCCTCCCCGCCTCCCCGATATGGGTAACATATTGCAGGCGGGGATGCTGCGGCAGGAATTTTTGCAGCTTTTCCTTGCGCACCGCCAGGGGGAGGCTGCGCAGGTCACGACCTTCCAGGTAAAGAAGATCAAAAACAAAGTATACAAGTTCATCGGGCGCGCCTTTGGCATAATTTTGCAGCAACTGAAAGCGTGAGCGTCCCTGCTCATCCAAGACCACTATTTCACCGTCATAAACCGCATCCACACTGCCGGCCAGGGCCTCCGCCACAGGTGCAAAAAGCCGGTTAAATGATTTCAGGTTGCGGGAATACAGTTCAACTTTACCCTTGTGGCAGGCGGCAATGGCCCTGTAACCGTCAAATTTAATTTCAAAAATCCAATCCGGGTGGTTGAACGGTTCCGCAACCGGCGTAGCCAGCATGGGGCTGACTTTCTGCGGAAATGGAGCGTCAAACATTTCCGGGTAAAATCCCGTCACGCTGAAATTGTCTTTCTTTTTCAGCAGCAGCCAGTTATTGTCTTTGTCCTGCAGCCTGACAAGGGCATATTCGCCCTTTAATTTGCCGCCCTCCAGAACAAACTTCAATTCGCCCCGGGCAAGCCCTTCCCGCAAGAGGGCGGCAGACTGCTCCGGATTCCCGCCGCCTGCATGGTAAGTGCCCTCGTCCCAGATCAGGACCGCTCCCGCCCCGTAATTGCCGGCGGGGATCATCCCTTCAAAAAAGAGATAGTCATAAGGGTGATCTTCAACCATCAAAGCCAGCCTTTTGACGGCAGGGTCCAGTGAAGGCCCCTTGGGAACGGCCCAGCTTTTTAAAACGCCGTCCAGCTCCAGGCGCAGGTCATAATGCAGCCGCGAAGCATAATGCTTTTGCACCACAAAACGCAGCTTCCCGGCCGTTTTTTGTCCTTTCCCGGAAGGCTCAGGCGTTTGGCTAAAATCCCTCTTCCTGTAATACTCTTTCACTTTCACTCACACAATCTTTGCTTTTTGCTGAAATACGGAAGCACCTCTTCAGAAGTAGCCTTCCAAAGAGGTGCTTTTTTATTCCGCCTGTGTTCAGCCGTGCAAACCGGCCGTTGAGAATTATGCCGTAAAGTGCTTATATTTCCCCTTGTCAAGCCCGCACACGGGACAGGCGTCCGGCAGGTCGGTTGTGGTATGCCCGCAGACGGGACAGACATAGACAGTGCCCAGCTCCATATCCCTGCCTTGTTGGGCCGCCGCCTGTGCTTCCTGAAAAAGCCTGACATGTATTTTTTCCGCTTCCAGGGCAAAATGAAATGCTCTTTCCGCCGCCCTTTCGTTTTGGCAGCGGGCTGTTTCCAGGTAAACAGGATACATCTGTTCAACTTCATGCAGTTCGCCGTCAATGGCTCCCTGCAGGTTGTCAACTGTTTTGCCGGCGCCAAAAACGGCTCCTGCCGCCACAGTCGCATCACCAACCTGCTCTTTCAGCACGCGGAAGTGATTGTCCGCATGTGCCCATTCTGCATAGGCAATGGCCCGGAAAAGCCTGCCGATGTTGGGCATTTGCTCTTTATCCGCCATCTCGGCCCAGATCAGATACCGCATATGCGCCATGCTCTCGCCGCCAAAGGCTGACCGTAAAAAGTCTGCTGTCATTGCATTTTTTACTGCCATAGCAATCTCCTTTCCTCGCCTTTTTCCAGGTTTTAACCTGTCTTATTTCTTTTTCTGCTTAAAGTGCATAAAACCTGCCTCTTTCCACTGTGCAGCCGGAGTATTGCAGGTCCACACAAGGTGCCGACTTTTGGCCTTTTGGGCAATCAGCCATGTTTGTAATAAAAGATTGCCAGCTGGGTCCGATCTCTCAGTGACAGTTTCTCCAAAATAACACTTATATAATTGCGGACCGTCCCTTCACTTAAATACAGTTTTTCTGCAATCTCTTTATTGGACAACCCGTTTGCCACCTGGGTCACAATTTCTCTTTCCTTTTCCGTGAGGCCAAAACCGCTGAGGCCTGCTTTCTCACGGTCTGCGGCCGGGGAAAATGGTATTTTGGCAATGATCTCCTCACCAAACACACGCTGCCCCAGGCAGACTGCTTTCAGCGACGGGATGATGCTTTCATAGTTTTGTTTTAACAGATAACCCTTGGCGCCTATTTGCAGTGCCCGGACGATATATTCGTCATCGGAAAATGTGGTCAGAAAAAGGATTTTTGCCTCCCGGTCCTGTCTTAAGATGGCTTCCGCCGCCTCAATCCCCGTCATGCCGTCCATCCTGATGTCCAGAAGCAGAATGTCCGGCTTGATTTCCCGGTAAAGTGCCACTGCCTGGCGGCCGTTAAAACCGGTACCTGCCACCTCAATTTCTTCATCCGCCTCCAGGATTGTTTTTAAAGCTGTTACAACCAGCCGGTCGTCATCAACAATCAGTACTCTCACGCATCAACCCCTCCTTTGGCACAGTGATGAAGATGGCAAAACCGTCTTCTGTTATGATATTGATGATGCCCTGCAGGGCGTGGACACGGTCGGCCATGTTTTTCAGTCCCATGCCCCTGTCCGGGTCATAATTTACTACCCTGCCGTTATCTTTGATAATCAACTGGTACAGTGCAGGGTGTTCACGCAAAACAACAGAGGCGTAAGTGGCATCGGAATGCTTCATCAGGTTGGCGAGAGCTTCCCTGACGATGGCAATGAAAGCTGTTTTCACTTTCAGGGGCGGATTGCCGGCTATACTGTATTCATAGCGGATTTCACAAAAAGAAAAATTTTCCACTAATTTTTCTATCTGCGCCCTGAGATCAATCGCTTCGTCATACAGTGCATGCACACTTTTTCTTGTGCTGTCCATGGCCTGGGACAATGTATCGTGGAGCGCATCCAGGTGCAGCTTCAGCTTTTCATCCCGGTTGACAGTCCGCAGCGCTCCTGTCTGCAGGAGGGCGCTGGACAGCAAGTGGCCCACATTATCATGTATTTCACGGGCAATGCGGTTGCGTTCATTCAGCGTCGCCATGGTCAGCTCGTTGTCCTGCTTTGCAATCAATTCCCTGTTTTGTTGTTGCAGCCGCAGTGACATTTCCCTGGCTTCGTCCAGCAGCCGAAAATGCCTTTTCTGCAAAGCAACAAGCAATCCCCGCCGCCGGCTGAGTAAAACTGCCGGCAAAAGCAGCGCCAGGCTCATCATCATAACCCGCTGCATACCGGGCTGCAGGTAAAAGACAAACGGGACAAGCAGCAAAAAGTTAAAATACGGGCGGCTGCCAAAAAGCCTGTCGCAGGCAATGACAGGCAAAAAAACAACAAGTCCGGGCAAGAAAAAAGTAACGGGAATAAAGGCGGCAATCAGCGGGATTTTTATCCGTTCAGCATCAAAATAGCTTAAAAAACCGCCAAAAATGATCACCAGAAGGATTGGTGTGACGCTGACGGGAAAGCAGGTCTGGGAAAAATATACCAGCAGACAGGCAAGAAAAATGACCGACCTGTCAAACACCTCACTAAAACTGCCCATAATACCTCCCCCTGCACCCTGCTTACCCGCATCTTACCATTTCCTGTCCTTCACCACAATTGCTTTTTTCCTGACAAATGTCACGGCAAAAAGTGAAAGCCGTCACTTACAGGTATTTTCCCGGCGGTGTATGATATAAACGGAAGGAGGTTTGGGAAAATGGTCGTCCGCGTGAATAATCTGGTAAAACGCTATGGTGAACTGTTGGCGCTGGACCACCTGTCGTTTTCCGTCCAAGGCGGCGAAATCTTCGGTCTTCTGGGACCGAATGGCTCCGGTAAAACAACCGCCATCAACTGCCTGCTGTCCCTGCTGGAATACGACAAAGGCACAATCGAGGTTTTCGGGCAGCCCATGGCGCCTGACGCCTATCACATTAAACGGGAGATCGGCATTGTCATGCAGAATGTTGCCGTCTACAACGAACTGACTGTCCGCGAAAACATCGATTATTTCTGCGGGCTGTATGTGCCGGAGAAACAAAGCAGAAGGAAACTTGTGGCTGAAGCCATTGAATTCGTCGGTCTCGCTGAATTTGCCCATTATTACCCCGCCAAACTGAGCGGCGGGTTGCTGCGCAGGCTGAATATTGCCTGCGGGATTGCCCACAAACCAAAACTCATTATCCTGGATGAACCGACAGTGGCTGTGGACCCTCAGAGCCGCAACAGGATTCTGGAAGGAATTTTGGCCTTAAACCGGCAGGGAGCAACTGTCATTTACACCTCCCACTATATGGAAGAAGTCGAGCAGATCTGCAGCCGTATTCTCATTATTGACAAGGGGAGAGCCATTGCCACAGGCACCAAAGATGAACTGAAAGCCATGATCACAATGGAAGAAAAAATCACGGTCGAGACACAGCCGCTCACCCGGGAACAGCTGGCCAGGCTGTGTGCCCTGCCCCATATTCTTTCCGCCGAATATGGCAGCGGGCAGCTTGTCATCAAATCGGGCAGGGGCGGTCACAATTTGGAGACTGTACTTGATTTTATCAAGACTGAAAAGATTCAATGCGGCAAAATTTATTCGGAACTGCCCACGTTAAATGACGTCTTTTTAGAAATTACAGGCAAACATTTAAGAGACTGAAAGGAGCGTCTTTCATGTCCTCTCATATCTTCGTCTACAGGCTCAAATGCCTGCTGCGTGACAAAGAAACCATTTTCTGGACATTGCTTTTTCCCCTGGTGCTGGCAGTATTCTTCAAGCTTGCCTTTGGCAATCTGGACCGGGGGGAAATCTTTCAGGTTATCGACCTTGCCGTGGTTGACAATACCGCCTACCGCCAGGATCAGTTTTTCCAGCAGGCACTTGACGAAGTATCTGCAGGCAGCGACAGGCTGTTTAACGTCATCCTGACCACGGCAGAAAATGCGGAGCAGCTGCTGCAAAAAAATGCAATCGCCGGTTACATTGTTGTGGCAGAACAGCCCAGGCTTGTTGTCAGCCGGTCCGGCATCGCCCAGAATATCATTAAAAGCTTTTTGGACATATATTTGCAGTCGGCCGTTGCCGTAGAAGATATTTTACAGCATAATCCTGCGTATGCTGCACAATTGTTTCAGGATCTGGCCGGGCGGCGGCAGTACGTTACGGAGGTTTCCGGCACCGCCGCAGAACCTGACAGCGTCCTGAATTACTTTTACGCCCTCATTGCCATGGCCTGCTTTTACGGCGGATTTTTGGGCATGCGTGAAATCACCGATATTGAAGCCAACATTTCACCACTTGCCGCCCGCATTAATATTTCTCCCGTGCATAAACTGAAAGCCTTTCTCGCCAGTCTGAGCGCCTCTCTCCTGATCCACCTGGCGGAAATGTTTATTTTGCTTCTTTTCTTACGTTTTGCCCTGCAGATTGCTTTCGGGGACAAAAGCTTTTATGTTGTGCTCACCACAGTTTTGGGCTCTGTGGCCGGCGTTTCTTTCGGTGCCCTCGTCAGTGCCATGGTAAAAAAAGCGGAAAACATAAAGATCGCCATCTTAATCGGTGCGACCATGGCCGGTTCCTTTCTGGCCGGCATGATGTTTCAGAATATGAAATATATTGTTGCCCGGCACCTTCCCGCCCTTTCCTGGCTGAACCCGGTAAATCTTTTGACAGATGCTTATTACAGCCTGTATTACTATGACACCTACTCCAGGTATGCGCTGAATATGGGCATCCTGGGCGCCTTTGTCATTGTCTTCTGCACAGGCACATACCTCATCATCAGGAGGCGTAAATATGCAAGTCTTTAAGCTTTGCCTCAAAATTCTCAAGAAGAATATTCCTGCACTTTCTATTTACGTCATTATCTTTATCGGCGTTGCCGTCATCATGACCTTTGCCTTCGTCACTGAACAGGCAAACGATTATGTTTTTACCCGCAGCAAAAGCAATCTTGCTTTTCTCAGTGCAGAAAATACCCCGCTGATTGCAGGTTTAAAAGCGGAACTGGGAAAGGTTGCCAACTTCGTAAAGCTTCCGGATGAAAAGGAGGCTTTACAGGACGCCCTCTTTTTCCGTACCGTATCCTATATCCTGCGTGTTCCCACAGGTTTCAGCGAAAAGTTTATGCAGGGCGGGCAGGTGCGTCTGGAAAAAATATCTGTCCCGGGCTCTTACAGCAGCGCCTACCTGGATTTAAGCATTGATCAGTATTTTAATCTTGCCAGGCTGTATCTTTTGCAGGCAGAAAACCTTTCCCAGGAAGAACTGGTGAAACATGTCGCCGCCGCTTTGGCCGCCGGGGCGGAAGTAGAACTGTTGGCGGGCAGCGCCGCACCGGACACCATCCTGTCAACCAACCTTTATTTTAATTATCTTGCCTATTCCCTGCTGTCCGTCACCATCCTGGGCATGTCAACTTTAATGCTTACCTATCACAATCAGGACCTGCAGAAAAGAAATGCCTGTTCACCACTCACACCTGCCAGTTTTAACCGCCAGTTTGGCCTGGCCGTTTTAGCCTTCACGGGAATGGCCTGGCTGCTGATGGTTACACTCTGCCTCCTCTTCACTGGCAAAAACATTTACAACCCAAGCACTGTCTTTTTCCTCATTAACTCCCTGGCTTTTGCCGTCTGCAGCGCCTGCCTCAGCTTTCTCATCGGCAATTTGGTTACCAACGTCAAAGCAATTCCGGCCATCAGCAATGTGGTTACTTTGGGACTTTCTTTTCTTAGCGGTATCTTTGTCCCGGTGGAACTGCTGGGCAGCTCCGTGTTAAAAATCGCCGGCTTTACCCCCACCTATTGGTTTGTGGCCGCCAACAACCATCTTGCCGGGTTGAAACAGTTTAATTCGGCCACCCTGCAGCCTGTCTTTTCCGCAATGCTATTGCAAATCGCTTTTGCCCTGGCATTTTTCGCCATTGCCCTGGTTGCCGCAAAAAAACGCAGGCTGCAATAAGACGTTGCATGAAAAAGATCCCGCCGCAGATGCCGGGATCTTTTTTTCGCCCTCCTGTCTTCTTTACCATTGCTCACACATTTAACAACAGGATAATAATTGACAGCAGGCTTATTCTCTGCCTCTGCCCGCATTCCTGCTTTTTGTCTTCACCCCTGCAAAAGCTGACCGCAGAAAAAACTTGACAGGAAAACAGGAGGATGTTAGAATTTAAATAGTTAGATTTCATACTATCTTGCCGCAGGCCGGCTGCGGAAATACGTGTTGAGGTAGACTATGGTAACGCCACAGCAATTGAAAAATGACAATATCTTAGGCTTAATTGCAAGCTTTTCCGGGCCGGCGATTGCCGGCATGCTCATGATGTCCGTTTACAATATTACCGACAGGATCTTTATCGGGCAGACAGAAGGCCCGCTTGCCATCGCCGGTCTGGCCGTAGCCCATCCCATGATGATGATGATTAAAGGGTCGCTGGGGATATTGATCGGTCTGGGGGCGGCCGCTTTGCTCTCGTTGCGCATGGGAGAGGGGAAAGAGGAAGAAGCAAAAAAAATACTGGGCAATGCTTTCACCCTTATTGCCATTGCCGGCATTTCCGCTTCATTGATCATGCTGCTTTTCCTAGACACCTTGCTGACCATGTTTGGTGCCAGTAAAGCTGTTTTACCTTTTGCCCGGTCTTATGCACAGATTATTTTAGTGGGCAGTATATTCCACATAATGGGGCTCGCCGGAACAAATTTAATTCGCGCTGCAGGCAGCCCCCGTGCAGCAATGGTTACCAACCTGATTGGCGCCTGCACCAATATTGTCCTTGATGCCGTTTTTGTTCTTGGCTGCGGCCTTGGCGTCACCGGTGCCGCCATTGCCACAGTTATTTCCCAGGTTGCTTCCGCCGCCTGGGTAATCTGGCATTTTGTCCGCGGCTCCAGTGTTTTGACATTGTGCAGAGCCCATTTGCGCCTGACCTGGGCACGGACAAGAGAAATAGCCACCATAGGCGCACCGCCTTTTCTGCGCTCAATCATCAACAGTGCCGTTATGATACTGCTGAATAACAGCCTGCTCATTTACGGGGGGGATATTGCCGTTTCCGCCATGGGCGTTATCTTCAGCCTGCACTCGCTTTTAGTTCTGCCCCTGCTCGGTTTAAGCAACGGTGCACAGCCTGTAATCGGCTTTAATTTTGGTGCCGGGCAGTTCAGGCGCGTCAAGCAGGCATTATTTTACGCAGCGGGCATAGCTACTGTCATCGTAGTGGCAGTTTATCTGGCTGTTATGTTTGCTCCCGCCTTTTTATTGCGCCTTTTTACCAACAATGCACAGTTAATCGAAGTAGGGACAAAAGGCTTGCGGATCTACATGTTTCTTTTGCCGGTAGTAGGTTTCCAGCTCGTCGGGTCCAACTACTTCCAGGCAACGGGCCGGTCCGCACAGGCTATCTTTTTAAATCTGGCCAGGCAGTGTATTTTTCTCATCCCCATGCTGCTCATTCTCCCCCGCTTCCTCAAACTGCAGGGTGTCTGGATGGCCCAGCCGGTTGCCGACGCCATGGCTTTTCTGGTAACCGCCCTCTTTGTGTATTTGGATCTGCGCAAGCTGCCGCAGAAAGAAGCTGAAATACTTGTTACTGATCCGGAGACACCTTTCCTGTAAAGGCAGCTGGAATTCCGGACAACCCCGCACAAGAGCGCCTGCAGATGGCAGAAAGCGCTCATTTTGCTTTTACAGAATTGCTCCCCGGACGTAATCTTTGCTATAATGAAATAAATCCGGTTCGGAAGCGAGGCGCTCAGATGGAAAGAAGCCCCTATAACCTGGCTTATACCCTGCAGTTGGCACAACAAACCTTTGCCTTAAAGCAGCCGCCGGTGATGGCAGAGCACAGCGGCTGTCTTTACGATCCCCGCCTGCAACGCTTTACCGTACCGTATTTGGGGCGGACATATACAGTCAGCTACCCCGGAGGTATGGTTGCGGCCGAAAACCAGCAGGAGGCGGACCTGATTACCTCCGTTTTATTGCTGCATTATTTAAGCGGCCCCGGCGGGGTGGAACTGTCCGACAGCTGGATTTCTTTTCAGGAACTGCAGAGCGGCGCCATTTATACCGGGCCTTTCCGGAAACGGGCTGTCATACCCCTGCTGAAAGGCTTTGGCACCCGGCCGCAGGCCCTGGCCGCAGCCGCGGAACGCCTGGGAGGCAAACCGGCTGCTTTCGGCGACATGTCCTATATTATTCCCGTGCTGCCGCGCGTGCCGCTGCTATTAATTCTCTGGTACGGTGATGATGAATTCCCCCCCAACGGCAATATTCTCTTCAACCGTGATGTCAACACTTACCTGTCCACTGAAGACTGTGCCCAGCTGGCAGGTCAGACAGTCTACACCATGCTCAAGTTAAAACTGGAGTAAAAAAACCCCCCATATCGTGAATGATATGAGGGGTTTTTTGCGACACGTCTACTTTCCGCCGCCCCAGTTTGTACCGCTGCTGGAGACAGCAGCCCCGCAGGGGTCCACAACACAGGCTCCGCCGTCAATGACGATGACCCCGCCGGTCATAAATGAGGATTCGTCACTTGCCAGGTAGACCACCGCACCTGAAATCTCTTCAGGAGTGCCGGGCCGCGGCAGAGGCAGGAACTTGGTAAGTATATTCAGGGCACCGGTGACATCGGTGTTTTGCGCTTCAGCCAGAGCCGCCATGGCATGCTCCAGCATTTCCGTTCTGACTGGCCCCGGGCAGATCACATTGCTGCGGATATTATAAGAACCGTAGTCCAGGGCCACTGCATTGGACAGGCCGATGAGGCCGGATTTGGAAGTCGTGTAGGCAGGCATGGCAGGAATGCAGCGCAGGGCTGCCAGTGAGGCAATATTAACGATGGAACCGCCGCCGTTTTTGATCATATGGGGGATGGCGGCCCTCATCAGATAGAACGGACCGTTAAGGTTAATATCAAGGATCTTCTGCCACTGCTCAACGGGGATTTCAACCACAGTTCCGGGGGGGTCAATACCGGCATTGTTGACCAGAACATCAATTTTGCCGCCGAAATCGACAGTGGCTTGAACCATGGCATCGGCATCTTCTTTTTTGGACACATCACCGGCACAGACAGCAACAGAGCCCTCTGGCAGCTGGGCAGCCAGCTCCTCCAGGACTTCTTTCCGCCGGCCGGAAATCACAACTTTGGCGCCCTCAGCCACAAACCGCCTGGTAAAATCGGCTCCCAGTCCGGCGCCACCGCCCGTAATCAGGGCAACTTTTCCTTCTAAACGTCCACCCATTGTAACCCTCCTTTTCAAATGCCGTCAGGCTGATCTTGCCGTTTATTCGTCTTCCCGCCAGTCCCATTCCCTGCCGCCTTTAAAAACATTGGAGTTCATTTCATTGCTGATAAACAGGTTGGCCTCAGGGAAACGCTGGACCATGGCATAATAGAAGTCACCCACACTCCTGGTTCTTGCCAGCTCTTCTTCAGTAGCAATGAGGTATTCCTTGGTAAAGGTAAAGGAACTGTTGTCAAAGGGCATGCCCGGTTTCTGGTGGCCGGGAATTACTATCTCTGCCCCCAGTTTTTCCAGGCGCTCAATATCGGTAATCCACTGCCTGCGTTCTTCGGCTGTTACCTCGCAGGTAAAGGGATGTGCCTGGTTAAACAAAACGTCACTGCCGTAAAGCAGCTTGATGGAAGGCACCCATACCACCGTGTTGTATCTCAGGTCGCCCATTATCTCCGGTATTACTTCAATGCGGTGTCCTTCCAGTTCAAAATAATTCTCTTTCATTGGCTCCAGGGGAATGGGCTTGAGGGGAACGTTTCTTTTACCGATTTGCTCCTCCCAGTGCTCTATTTTATCAATAAACTGTTTGTTGATAACTTTGGCCACAGACGGCAGGGCGATGACACGTGCCTCGGGGCAAGCTTCCACTATCGGCTGCAGGCCAAAGTAGTGGTCGGGATGGGCATGGGTGATATAAATGTAGGTCAGGCGTTTGCCGGTTTCCAGTATTTCTGCAGCGACCCGGTGGCCATTGGCCAAAGACCACTGTGCGTCAATGAGGATGGCGTCTTCTTTTCCGGCTATAATGACAGAAGCTACTTCAAAGCCTTGTTTTTCATCACTGAAAAAAACAATTGTCTGGAGGGAATCCACCCCATGATTGATCTTCCTGACTTCCATAAATTCATCCTCCTATAAGTTGTTTTGAATATTCGTTATCGTTATAATTTTCTACGTATAAAAAGCAAATCCTGCTTTTACAGTATTTATGACAGCTGCCTGCACCCTTTAATTGTCAGCCGGGATTTCTTTCTTGGTTGCTTGCAGGAGAAAATATCAGAATATTGAATAATTTGTTTTAAGATAAAATTCTTGTCTTGCCTGCCCTGAACACAAATTTGCCCATTATTCTGAAATTTTGAGAGTTTGCATTACTTTGAATTGCTTGACAAAGCAATATGACCCCCCTACAATGGAACTATAAATTCACGCCGAAAAGGCGCGAAAAATAAGTATTAAAGAGGAGGATACAATGAAAAAGGCACTGGCAGGGTTAGGGAAAACTGAAGAATACATAAATGCTAGTATAGATAATAAATTGACGATAGCAGTGCCTACACATAAATTAAAGGA